>NZ_BAAILO010000160.1:0-17909 GCF_054589115.1 Cupriavidus sp. 8B
GGCTGAATCAGCCGCCAACTTGCCGGCCGAGGAGGCTGTTCGAGTGACCGTTGTACCTTGCAAGTGGCCGTTGATTGGGTGAGGAGGCGAAGGGCCGCAGTGGGTCGGGAAGAGCCGTCCGCTACCATGGCGGCCAACGGCGGCTTATCGGCCAAAGCTGTCGGTGTGCAGTTGGCCTTGAGGTTGCGTAGGAGTGTCGGCTTTGCAGAGCGCCGAACTGCTGCTCTTGTTGACGTCACTCACACCGGCCGAAAGCGGACGGTCCCGTCGATGCGACTTCAAGTATTTTCTACAACATCAACACTGGACGTAACCGATGCCATGCGAGCGGCGTGCCGCTTGCATGGCCTCCGTGTTGACGGAAATGTCAGATACCATTGACGGAAATGAGTATGGGGTGGTCTGGGGGCTATTCGTTACCGATCTCGCCGACCGCTCATCACGCCCACTTCTTCCCTAGCTCCTCCAGACCAGCCTTTTGCAGATCCTCCTGGCTCATCACAATGCGGAACTTGCAGTTGGCCTGGAAGTTGAGAAAGAAGGGCTCCGCAAAAGCAGGAACGTCGGATGGATTTTCGACGTTGATCAGGAAGACCCCGCAGCGCATTCCGTCTTGCTCAGTAAAGTACACCGCTTCTGGCTTGATCGCTTCGAGGATACGCCCAATGATCTCGCCCGCCTTCCCGCCTCTGACGAGGGAGTTGAAGGGCTCATGAGGGATTTCGACTGTGAGTAGCATCTTCATAATTCACCTTCCCCTTTCATCGCTGCTGCGCCGTGGCCAGACTTTTGCCTCAGGCGCTCGTGCCCGCCTAATGTTGTCGATCAGCGGCCCGTCGATCACGGCGGGTGGGCAAACCGACGCCGTGGCTGGCCAGGGTGCCGATACTACAAGATAGCACCGGCCACTGAAAAAGCTAGTTGTCGGCCCATCCCGCTTGCGGGCGAGGCTGGGCGTGATGGCGTCACGAGACGGCCACACACCGCGAAAGCGAGAAAGCCCGACAAAGCGCGAGTCAGCCCGAGAGGCCATAACAAAGCAGTGACTGGTTGGCTGTCGGCGTGCGCGTCTGATAGTGCGGTCGGATGACACTGCTGTACATTGAGTTGTGCAGAGAAAGCACAACTGTCCGTCGGCATGACCATGTGAATGACGGCACCAACGGCCGCATCCACCCTGATGATGGCGTTACTTACTCCTTAGCGGACCGTCGCCAGAACTGGATCGGCTCCCCAACTGTCCGCTTTGGCCGATAAAGAGACGATCGCCGACCCCCGTCTTGAATGACCGCTTGTCGCCCCTCACCGGACTTGCGGTGGGTAGCGGTCAGATGCCTGCTCATCGGCCAGCATGGTCGTTCTGCGGCCGGGGCGGACGAAGCCATCCGCCCATGTCAGTTGCCGGGTTCGTCCCGTAGGCGCTCCGGATCCATCACGCGGATGCTCCGGAAGGCGACCTCGATCAGCCCGCGCCTTTCCATTAGCTTCAGCAGTTCATTCAGCGTCTGGCGGGACACTCCGACCATCGCAGCAAGATCCACCTGCGAAATCTTCACGGTGACAGGGCCGCTCTGAGGCACCAGTGAACGCTGCAACAGTAGAAGTTCCGCTAGCCTCGCACGTACGCGAGCCTCTGGGGCCATCAGTTTTGTATCCGCGGTATAGCGAAGGACGCCTGCATACCGCTGCGCAATAAGCAGCGCGAAGTACCGGTAGGCCATCGGATCTTCGCCCACGATCCGCTCGAATTGCGCCCTCGAAAGCACAAGCAGTCGCCCGTCCGTGTCGGCAATGACAGACACCGTCGTCTTTTCATTGGTTATCACCGCCAGCGGCCCGAACCAGAAGCCCGGGTTGCCTACGTGGTAGAGGCTCTCCTCGCCGTCGGCAAGCATGCGGGTAACCCGCACTCGCCCCTCCAGCACAGCGCACATTGCCTTGGGCGAGCTTTCCTGGGCTGAAATTAACGCACGCTTGCTGAAGCTGCGCACGGTGCCGTACTCAATGATTTTGCACTGCAACACCTCCGGCAGACTACCGAACCAAGCATCGGCCGCGAGTATGCGACGGATGTCGCGAGAAGAAAGTGTATCTGGCGCAGTCATGGACAGAAATTTGAGGGAGTTGTCGGCGCGGCGACAATTGGGATGACCATCCAAATGTAGTATGCCTCGGAACCGCACGATGCAGGCCGGTTTCACACCCACACGCCCCAAAGCAAGGAGACGAGCAGTGATTCAAGAGATTAGCGCTATCGCACCCACGCAGGCCAGCGGCCATAGGAAGTATCGACGGTTCGCAACGACCCTGGCATTTGCGGCTGGGTGCCTGGTGTTCGCCACCGCAAATGCGCAAACGCCGACGACGCAGTTCACCGAATCAACGCGCGCCATCGCCGCTGGCAAAGACCCGATTCCCGGCCCGCGCAACTGCTTCTGGTCGCGCGGCCCCGCCAGCGCCGATCCCTATATCAATATTGCGTACCCAGATGCAGGCACCTTCTATTGGGCGGCGACGTTCTCTGTGCCTGACGGGGCCAAGCTGTCCGTTGAGGGAGACTTCCCGCATTCCCGCTACATGTCCCTGATCAGCTATGACGGCGCCGGCGTCCCGGTCGAATCGGTGGCCGACTACCTGATCAAACCGGTGCCGGGCGCCAGCAACCCCTTCCTGCCCGGTGCCGAACGCAACACTAAAGCACGGGGGTACTCGCTGGCGGTCGTCGATAGCGCGCCGCCGGCCAATCAGCCGGTCGGTATGAATCAGGTTGGCCAGCAACGTGCGACATTGCACGCACCCAAATACGGTGCTGGCCAGCAGGTGATTCTGTATCGAATTTATGCGCGCGACAAGGGGGCAGACGAGACTGGCGGAGTCGAGCTGCCGGTCCCAGTGCTGACGTTGGCAGACGGCAAGGTGCTGAAGGGCGATGCGGCGTGCCCGGCCTTGCGGACAAAACAGCCGCTCCAGTTAGACGCTGCCGCCGTCGCGGTCCCGTTGGAGAAGTACCATGAACTCATTGCCGCCGCACGCGAAGTGGGGAAGGCGAAGAATGAGCCGGCCTATCCGGCTACCAACCCGCCAACCTGGTATATCCAGTACGATCGCGACTATCTGTACAGCCTCTACACAGGCAAGCCATTAGCCAATCCGAAGAAGAGCACAGGCGGCTTCTATCCGAATCTGGACAACCAGTACATTCGTACCATTGTCAGTCGCAAACTTGGCAAGGTGTTCGTCATCCGCGGCAAGGCCCCTACAACGCCCAGAACGTACAACGGCGACACATCCATGGGTAGCGGTGATCTTCGCTACTGGTCGATGTGCTCCAACCAGGGTTTCGCCAACACCCGGGTCAACGCTTGCGCCTATGACGAGCACATTCCCGTAGGCCCGGATGGCTTCTATACCATCGTCGTCAGTCGGAAAGAGGATCGTCCGCGCAATGCTATCAATGAGTGCGGCATTACCTGGCTGCCGATGGCGGATGACGGCGACGGCGCGGCGGACGCCGACGTCACGGTGGTGCAATTGCGGCACATGCTCGGGACGTCCAACTTCCCCCATGCCGTGCAAGCGATTGAAAAGCCCGGCGATGAACGAAAGGTCATGGGGGACTACTATCCGCAGGGCCGCTACATGTCGACCTCCGCATTTGAAATAGCGCTGCCTTGTATGCCTGGCAAGGGCTGATCCAAGGCGTTGGCAACGTGGCCATCCTTAACAAAGGTGGCTGCGGATTCCCTGGGCGGGTCCACCGCCTCGCACACCCGCGGATTCGCTCGACGTCGGTGGATGCACTATATCCGGCGCGGGGCCGCATTCTTAGGCCCAGCTCGGACCGGGTCTTCCAGCGGACACTACGGCCCTGAGTTTCGTGCACCAAGTGAGTCACTCCCTGGTGAAGGTGTGCTCCTGATGACACGCTCCAAAATATAGGAGCCTTCTGGGTTCCGGTTATCGCTATGAGCTATGTACCAAATCAGCTCCGAACTGCGCATCTCACTCGATTCCACGCTCGCGCTGCAGCGCCGCGCCAGCCAGGCACATCCAATGCCTGGCCTGGACGAACGGCGCAAAGACCTGCAGACGCTGGGGCGCTTCATCCGCACCAATAAGCATGATATTTGCGCAGCGATCAGTGCCGACTATGGCAATCGCTCACAACACGAGACCCTGCTGCTGGAAATCTTCCCGGTCATCGACGCCATCGACCATGCGCTGAAGCACCTCGCACGGTGGATGCGCCCCCAATACCGCGGGATCGACCGGCGCCTGTTCTTTGGCGCACGCAACCAGGTTATTCCACAGCCGCTTGGCGTAGTTGGGGTGATCGTGCCATGGAACTTCCCGGTCAATCTCAGCCTGATGCCTTTGGTCTACATCTTTGCTGCCGGCAATCGCGCGATGGTGAAGATGTCGGAGAACTCGCGGGCGCTGGCACGACTGCTGGTCGATCGCATACCCGCCTACTTTCCGCCTGAAAAACCGACATTCTTTGACGAGGCCGGTGACGTTGGCATTGCGTTCTCCGGCTTGCCATTCGATCATCTGCTATTCACCGGATCCAGCCAGACGGGGCGCGCCGTGATGGCAGCGGCTGCACGGAACCTGTGCCCAGTAACGTTGGAGCTGGGGGGCAAGGCCCCCGCGATTGTGTGCGACGATTTCCCGCTGCCGCGGAACGCATCCTGTACGTCAAACTGCTCAATAGTGGGCAGATATGCACGACAGTGGATCACGTATGGTTGCCTGAAGCAAAGGTCAATGCATTCGTCGAGCTCGCCAGGCAGATCGTGCCGGCTCGATATCCGGAGATGGATACGGCCGACTACACCTCGATCATTGACGATCGTGCGTTCACGCGACTAGTTTCGGCACTGAACCACGCACGTGAGCGCGGTGCCGTGTTGATCCCTCTTTTGCCGGGGACAGCCTGGAATGCTCGCAAGTGTAAGATCAACCCGCATATTGTCATCAATGCGCCACCGGACACTGATCTTCTTCAACAGGAAATCTTCGGTCCCATTCTGCCAATCCGCAGCTATCGGTCGCTTGAGGAGGTTGTGACCACCGTCAATGCCGGGCCGCGTCCACTCGCGTTGTATCCGTTCAGCAATGATGCGCGGACAGTACGGATGCTATTGGAGCATGTGCTCTCCGGCGGAGTTTCCGTCAACGATGCGCTGTTCCATGTGGGGCAACACGATCTGCCATTTGGTGGGGTTGGTGAATCTGGCATGGGGCACTATCACGGCCGGGAAGGGTTCGAAACCTTTTCAAAGATGCGGCCAGTCTTCTACCAAGCGTCATTCAGCACGCTGAAGTTTTTGATGCCACCGTATGGCAAGTTGATTGACGGGGTCCTGGCCTTCATGACGCGGTGATGTAGACGGAGAATACGAGGCTATTTTTCTTGGTCACCCGGACTGTTCCCGGGCAGAAAGGCGAATAACCTGAACCCAGCCGATGAAGCGACAAGCTCCAGCGGCGTCCTGAATGACTGTTCGCCGGCGCTCACCGGACGTTCCGCGGGAAGAGCCTGGATGCCTGCTCCTCGGCCGTTTCAGCCATTAAGGCTAGCTGGGACGAACGTCTCCGATGGGTCGAGAAGGGCCGACCGGCAGCCACCTGGAGAAGGTCGCCTGTTGTTAAGGATTGTTTGATGTCTGCCCTCGTCTGCAGGACTGTGAGAGGGAGCGGCGCGTGTGGGCAGGCGTCGAACAATCCTTAACAAAAGCCGCCGGCGGGCGGTTGGCCTTCTGGGTCCATCACGAGTGTCCCCTTTGAAAAACGCCGAACCGCCGCTCTCGACCCATCTCGGTCATTGAGCCATCCCTGCGGCGATAGTGATTGCAGTAGGTGAGCGGCAACTCCAACTATCGACCGACCGTGTAATGAAGAAGGCCAAGAAGGGAGAGCGGCCGACTGACGACCGTGGTTCGGCTGCATTTGACCTAAACCCCGTACGCCCGGGAGCACATCAGGACCGCCCAGGAACACCTCCAAGACAATCGTCCTGCCACCGATATGTCCCTGCCAAGCGCGGCCCCCCGTGCTCTGGTGGCGCCCAGGCTAGGGACGACCACCTAGTCATCGGTGCCAGCTCGCAGCCTATTGTAGTTACACACAAACGAAATCAGTTGACACCGGCCTCCACCGCAAGCCGGTATCAACCGCAGGGACGCCTGCACTGCGCCTGCTACCACTCGATGCACTTCCCCTCCACCGTCATGATGTCGTCCAGCTCGCTCTGCGAGGCGTTTCTTGGCCCAATCACGCCCAGGGCGCCAGCCGTTCTTGATCCGCAGTCGACCGACACAATCGGGTCATAGCCGTAGGTGTCCTCATCAAACATGTCGATGCGCTTGAGTTCGGCCGTGATAGCATCGGCTAACCCCTTCGTCAGCAACTTCTCGATTTCCTTCACGTCGCCTGTTCGCGCACCAGAACGAATTTGATTGCGCAGCACCGAGTTTGGCATTGACCTATGCCGACTTCTGTGCTGTAACCTCCAATGCAGTTGGGACATAGAGGACGCTTAAGAGTGCTGACCCGGCGCCGCTGTCACTGCCTCAGACTTGCAGAACGTCGCTAAGCAAGGCAGCCCAACAGTTGGCGGGTCGAGTTCTGCCCATGGTAGCATGCGCCTCGTTCCCGCCGGGACACTCACGCTTGGGGCTGGGGCGCTTGCTCAGGGGACGAGTTTCTACCTTGATTGTCTCGCCCTGCTGTTCCGGTACCCTTACTATGACGAGCCCGTTGAATAAGTTTCTTGGAGCGGTGCTGTGCGTTTAACACGAAAAGCATGAAACCTCGATTCTCTACCACGGCCGGCGCCCGCCCTCGCGCAATGAGCGAGATCCATCGCTATTGGTATCCGCTGCTTACGCTGACGCGTCGTGAAATGCGCAAGCGCTACGCAACCACGCTCCTCGGTTCAATGTGGACGGTGCTGCTTCCGTTGGCAATGTTGGGCATCTATCTGACCGTATTCGGATTCATACTGCGTGCCGGACAGACTCAGGCAGAAGCATGGGATCACGCTTTTAACTTGCTGGCGGGTCTGTTGCCCTTTCAGGCGTTCGCGGACGGGCTGCACCGAGCCTGCACGTCGCTACGCGAGGATCGCTCACTTCTTGAATATGAGCGGTTTCCCGGTGAGGTGCTGGCCCCAACGAGAGTACTCACTGCCTCGGTCGCCGAGGCTGTCGGGATGCTATTGCTGTGCTTGGCGGCAGCGTTTCATGGCAGACCGACGGGATTGCTAGTCCTGGCATTGCCGGCAGCCATTCTGCTGCGAATCTTGTTCACGGTGGGGCTCGCCTGGACGTTAAGCATTCTTTCCGTCTTCGTTACCGACATCGCCGAAGTCCTCGCTTTTGTGACCACCGCCTGGATGTTCCTGACACCCATCTTGTACAGCCCGGCCGCATTGCCGGATGCCCTCGTCTGGACATTGCCATTCAATCCGCTGTATCACCTGGTGGAGATGTACCGCGGCATCGTCTTGCACGGGCATGTTGAGTGGGGGCTAGTGCTCGTCGTCGCGGCTTGGGCATTCGCGTCGGCTGCAATTGGAGCCTGGTTTTTCAGAAAATCCATCGCCCGTACAAAGGACTTCCTGTAGGTATGTTTAGCATTCGCGCCCAATCCTTAGGCAAGGCATACCAGCTCTACCGCAACCCGATCGACAGCCTGAAGGATCTGTTCTTCCGGCGACGCTATGCGGAAACGCATTGGGCAGTCCGGGACGTCAACTTCGAAGTCGCTGCCGGCGGTTCGATTGGCATCGTTGGCGAAAACGGTGCAGGAAAGTCGACCCTGCTGAAGCTGATCGCGGGGGCCCTCACGCCCAGCAACGGCCATGTCGAGCGGTCCGGCCGAGTCGCTGCTATCCTTCAACTTGGCGCCGGATTTCACCCCGATCTTTCCGGCCTGGAGAACATCCGCATTGGTTGCGCTGTCCTGGGACTGTCGCCTGCAGAGACCGAAGAGATCTTGCCCCGTATCGTGGAATTCTCCGAACTCGGTCACTTCATCGAAAGACCGCTACGGACCTACTCGTCCGGCATGTTCCTGCGCCTGGGGTTCTCAGTCGCCACCGCCATCAACCCTCACATTCTGGTCGTGGATGAGCACCTGTCAGTTGGCGACCAGCATTTCCGCTTGAAGTGTATGCGTCGGATCATGGCGTTGCGGGAGGCAGGCTGCACCCTGGTATTCTGCTCACACGACTTGTTCGCCGTCGGGGAAGTCTGCGAAAGAACGCTATGGATGCATGAGGGGCAGCCAAAGATGCTGGCGGAGACCCAAAGCGTCCTGAAAGCCTATCAGGACTATGTACGCGAAAAGGATGCCCCCTCTTCGCCCTCCCCTTCTTCTGCGCAGACGGCATCCTCCATTGAGCGCAAGCATGCCACCGAAAACTACCTGCGAGAAGTTTCACTAGCCGGAGACATCCGGGACGGAAGTATAGAGACGGGAGGCAGGCTGGAACTGAGGGTCATCGCGGAGATCGCCAACGCCGCATGGCGCGACGGTGTCCATCTGGGGGTGCTTATCGTGCGCAACGATGCGGTCTGGTGCTATGGCATCAGCACCAAGATGGAAGGAATGGCCACAGGACTCCATCCGCTCGGTGGCAAGTCCTATGGCGCCAGCTTCATTGTCGACGACCTTCCGCTGTTGTCCGGGCAGTATTCGTTCACTGTGGCGCTAATGGATGACCGCAGCCCTCTCATCTACGACACTTGGACAAACGCGGCACCTTTCACAGTCAGGCATTCGGGCAAGGAGGTCGGATTGTCTCGAATCCCGCACCGTTGGGAACCGATATGAAGCGGACGGAAATCGGCTCCACCTCCAACTATTTCGCTCAGGAATCGCTGATCAATTCATGGCCTTTCATGCGCGAGTAAGCTATTTTGCCGATTTGGCCAGAACGTTATACAAGTCGACATAGGCTTCGGCCATCATATCACCCGTGAAAAATCGGCGATATCGTTCTTCGGCACGCCGCCCCATTTCTGTCGCAACATTGGGATGATCCCAAAGATATTGCATTGCCTGGCGCAATGCAAAAGGGTCGCTCGGCGGCACCACGAGGCCCGTTTCACCAGCAATATTGACAAAGGTCGTGCCGGTGCCAATCTCGCTCGAGATCATAGGTTTACCGTACATGGCCCCCTCCAGCAAAGAAACACCAAATGCCTCCGAACGTAGATGAGAGGGGAATACCACTCCGTAACATGAAGTGAGCAGGGCGACTTTGTCCTCATTCGTAACGTGCCCCAAAAAGTGTATATCGCGCTCACCCAAAGAACTCGCTTGCCTTCTAAGTTCCTTTTCTAGCGGCCCCGAACCAACAATCACGATGGGGAAGTCCGTTCCCCTGGCGGCTTCAATGAGGATATGAAGCCCTTTGTAATAGCGAAGGACGCCTACAAACAAGAAAAACTTCCTCCCAAATTTCCGGAACCAGAATTCTTTTCTTGCTTCTGTGGTTGTTGGATACATTTCCTTATCCAAACCAATTGGGATGACGCTCACTTTGTCAGAGTACTTTTTTAATACTCCGCTAGTGGCAAGATAATTCGGAGATGTCGCCACGATGCGATCTACGCTCGAAAGAAAATTTCTTTTCAGCGGGCGATAGAGTTGAAGCAAAAATCTTTGCCGAATGATATCCGAGTGATAAGTGACGAGCGTTGGTTTGCGGACTTTTGTTGTCAAATGCACCAAATCCATGAAAGGCCATGGAAAATGGTAATGAATAACGTCTGCTTGATCCGCCAGATTCTTGAAACTCGAAAGCGCGGAAATTGAAAAGCCTGTCGAGGCGATCTGCGCGGTCAGCTTGGCCCGATGCGCCAAATAGCCATTTAATTCTATTATTTTCGGCAACGGCTTTGAGGATAGCGACAGCACCTCCGCCTTCACGCCAAATTTACTGGAGCCTTTCGCAATCTGGTTGATCACCTGCTCGATGCCACCCATCGAGTCCGGAAAAAACGTCTTATAAAAATGAAGAATCCGCATTGACGATCAGCAATACAATATCGACTTAAACCAGACGGCATAAGGCTGGTATAACCACCATTTTAGCGGCACACGCCCATAGTGTTGACGAACAGTTGCCATGGCTTCCCGATAATGATCGCGCCGCCGACTCCTTGTTTTTGTATGCATATGTTCGCGATTGGACGCGACAAATTGATCGAACATCAACATCGGTCCAATCTGTTTGTAAAGTCGCCACCACAGGTCGTAATCCATGCACATCTGTAATCGCGGATCGATGCCGCCAACCGCTTCCCACGCGCTTCGCCGAATGAGCGTGGCAGGCTGCGAAACGATGCAACGTAAAGCGAGACGACGCTCATCAAATGGCTCAGTCCAAACCGGGTGACGTCTTCCGGATTTCTCTTGAAAATTCCAACTGCGGCCATAAACCGCAGGCACGCCCGGGTGGTTTTCGAGTTCGTAAAGCATATTCGATAACCCATCAGGCAGGTAAAAGTCATCGCTATTGAGCCAACAAACATAAGGCGCACGTCCGTTGGCAATACCTTCGTTGATGGCGGCTGCTTGCCCCTCGTCAGGATGACTGCGCCATCCCGCCAAGCGACTCTCCCACTTGTTGATGACTGCGAGTGAGTTATCGGTCGATCCGGCATCCAGAACAAATACCTCGACGGGAATTTTCTGCGAAAAGATTGACGCGAGTGCCTGATCGAGAAACCGCCCTTGATTGAAGGACGGAACGGTAATAGTTATCAATGGCGAGGTGATCATGCCCGATCGGTAGTTGCCGGTGATCGACGAAAACGCGAGACCTCGAACTTGAATCTATGCCTCTGAAAAAATACTCGAAGCTGGTGGCGATAGTCTGCACACAAATGCCTTAGTAAAAATGGAAAGATAGCCTTTCTTATTCTTCTGTGACCTGGGATTTCCCCGAATATGCGTGCACGAATCCGGTTCATTTCCTGATAACCGATATCGGTGATGGCAGCGGACGTTTTCTGGTGCCCATGAATTCGGAAAGCGCCAAGAAATCGAGGTATATGCGCAAACTTCGCACCTGCCTCTCGAAACCGTACGAGCAAGTCCCAATCCATGGCAAACCTGAAACTTTCATCGACACGGCCACCAATATCGACCCACGCTCGGCGACGCCAGAATAGTGTTTCCTGGGGGATATAGTCAGCCCATGACAGAACCTTAGGATCATGACCCGGCAATATCCATCTTCCGATTTGAAGATCATTTTCATCGATCAACAAGCGATCACCATAAACAACGTCAACGTCGGGGTGACGATTAAAGTAGTCGACAACCGTATGGATGGCTCCTGGCAGCAGTACATCGTCGGAGTTTATCCATGCCATGATTTCGCCAGTACAGCGGCCGAACCCCAGATTGATGGCGTCCGATTGACCGCTATCCGGTTTTGATTCCCATCCACTGAGCCTATCTTGACAGGAGCGCAGAATGTCGACAGTTTCATCTTCAGAACTCCCATCCTGAACAAAGTATTCGAGGCTAGGATACTGCTGGCCAAGAACACTTTCGATGGTCCGCCGAATGTATCTCCCTTGCTCAAAAGAGGGAGTTACGATGGAGACTCGCGGCGTATGGACCAGTGAAGGAAGTTTTTGATAATGTACCGAGAGATAAATAGGGCGCGGCGGATGCTGATGAAGATTTCCAAGGCGTGGCCGTGTCCCACGGATCAACGCGCGTATCGTCCGCCCGATGATTCTCCTCACCCATGAGAATGTCCATAAGGGATGGCGAAAAACGGCGAACGCTGCCCGATAGGCCGAGACGGCCTCGGCTAGTTCCTGAATAATCGCTTCCTTTTCTTCCAGTTGTTTGACGACTGCATTAAACTGGAGGCGCAACTGTTCATAATCTTGGTCGTTGTTCATCGTGCTGAGCCAATCGATACCTTAGTTCTCGACCAGTTAAGTCGCGCCCGAAACGGCAGACGATCTTTTTCCCGAGGCGACCAAGGCGGGGTGCCCCACCCAACCAGGAAAGACCGGAGGAAAGCGAATGATATCCACCTGACTGAAGTACATTTGGAAGCGCTCCACCATGTACTCAAGGTTCGGCGCGAGCATCTGCGAGTGAACTTTGCGGCCATCTTCTTCAATGTAACTCCACACAATGCCTGTCACTTGCACACGTCCGCCCCAAGACTCCCACGGCGTGGGTGCAAAATATGGCAGGTTGACTCCGGCGATCAGCCTGGGATCGCCCAGCGGCACGAAACAAGTTCCAGAAGGACTCGTCCAGGACCACATATTGCGTATGACCTTATCCAACTCATCCATCGTGCTGACAAGCCCGTAGGCGTACCACATGCAGGTCACCAGATCCCAACGGCTCTCCCACGATAGCAAGGGCTCCCGAAAATCATGGAGAAGCAGCGGGATGCCCGGATTTCCTTCGCGTGCCCGGTGGATCATTGCGGGCGAAATGTCTATCCCCGCGCGTTCGATGTGCGGGAAGTGACGCAGGAAATAGCCTGTGCCGCAGGCAGCATCCAGCCAAGTACCTCCATCGGCCATAAATTGTTTGAGCAGTTCCAGTTGATGCTCGGTGTCGGACCGGCATATCGGTGAATCAAGGAACTTCTCGTCATATGACGCGGCATATTCGTCGTCATAGAGTCGCGCGACGTAGTCACGATCCATTCGGCTCCCCTGGGTGTAGCTGGCGTTTGAGTCGGAACTGCGCGTACCGATGACAGATGTGGCTACGCGATACCCTGGCTACTGCATTGAGGTCGCGAATTTGGAGTAAAGCGGTTCGACGGAACAGGCCAAGTTGCAAAAAAGGCAGCCATGCCCAGATCGGACCGGTTAAAGCCAATTGCAACGTTGCGGATAGCGGGAGCGAGAGGTAGTAAAAGAAATCGTTCACGAACGGAAATGAGGCACGTGTATTACGCGGATCGCTGTTCAGCGCGAATTGGAATCCCAATCGGTATTTCAACGCTTCAACCAGACAGTAGATCAACAGGCCAAGCACGGCCAGTGGGCAACCGCGGGACACGATGAATACGAAGGCGGCACTAACCGGCAATTCCACGAATAGGTTATATCTGGGCAAGAACCGCTCGATCTGCCCAGGCGCGGCCTGGGTAGCAAGCGTGACTGTGCTCGATGCCCGGTCATTTTCCCGATCTGCGACTTGATGATTGAGTATGCCTTTGATTCCCAGCGCGCTCGACCAGATGAGGGCGGCTGCCGAAAAAACCATGAGATGGCCCGACACATCCGCGATCTGATGAGACAGTACCGCTAACACCAGCAACGTGGGTGTGAGGTGAGCGCCCGCCGCATCGCAGAGCACTCCCGCAAGTCCCCGTACTTTCAGACGAACGCCGGGCACGGAATAGATCGTCGGCCATAGGTAATTCAGCGCAAGAAGTAAATAGCCCCATGAAGAATAACTCACCGCGAGCGCCGGTAAGTAGCCAAGGCCCACGAGTGCCGCACAAACCAGAGCTCGTCGTCCCGGCCTCAGTCTTTCCATCGCATTCGGCTTTCCCGCTCGTCTGTCGGACTCAATGTCAAAAATGTCATTGATCACGTGACCATATGCCGCCACACAGGCAATGGAAAAGAAAAGAGACGGCAGCAGAACGGCGATCTGTCCGGGCGCCAATCCGAACTGAAGAATGTACAAATAAGCCACCGCGAGCAGCGGCGGCATCTTCGAATACCACCAATGATCGAACCGGATCGATTCCTTGATGGCCTGGATACCGTGCAGGAAGCGCGAGACATGGCGGGCGCGTTTTGTCGAAGGCATTGCTTCCGTACTCGACCCGCAATCGTGTAAGCGTTCCATCAGTTCCTACCTCGCAGAAGGCGTCGGACGTGGTCGGCGTAGGATCTTGCTTCCAACTTTTCGATGATGCCGAGCCTAGCCGCACAGGTTTCTTCCGCGCGCCGCCAGTGATCTTGCAAACCTTCTATCACTTCCGACCTGGCATCGAGTTCCTGTTGCTGACGCTCAATGACCTCGAGCCTGGCCGCACACGCCTCCTCCACTCGCAGCGAGTGATCTTGCAAACCTTCTATCACTTCCGACCTGGCATCGAGTTCCTGTTGCTGACGCTCAATGACCTCGAGCCTGGCCGCACACGCCTCCTCCACACGCAGCAAGTGATCCTGCAAACCTCTTATCACCTCCAATCGGGCATCGAGTTGCTTTTGCAAGTTCTCTATAACCTGGTTTTGACTCATGCATACGCTGTCCGCCACTTGCACATGTCTTTGCAACACGCGCACTTCTTCGGTCAAGCAGTGGATCGTCAACGACTTTTGTAACGTGCCGACGGCAGCATCGGGATCGGTGCTGTCATGCGCATGTCGCGACGTCGATTGTCGGGGCGACGTCGTGAGCCTGCTCTTTTGGATCAAATCCCGGTAGAGCGCCACATGACGGTTCGCCTGAAGTGAGGAGGAATGTGCTTCGCTCGCCAAAGCGCGGGCACGCCGTCCCATTTCCTTCCGCACTGAAGCATCGCCCACAAGGCAAAGTAATGCCTGGACAAATTCTGGTTCGTCTGCTGCAGGAATCAACCGGCCATTGACGCCGTCATGAAGGACTTCGGGAATGCCCCCCACCGAGTAAGCGATCGCGGGAGTTCCGCAGCTCAGCGCCTCCAATAACATATTCGGCAGATTATCCTCAAGGGAAGGGAGAAGAAACAAATCGCTCGCCGCGTACGCCAATGCCATCTGCTCCTCTTGCGGAATTCGCCCCAAAGGAATGAGAGGCATATCGCCGTAGGCTTGACTGGCTGGTTGATCTCCCACCCACAACAAACGGGCACCGCTACTGACAAAACGCGGATCGTGGACGACCTCGCCAAGCACGCGGGCAAGGGACTCGAAACCTTTGCGTTTTTCCTCGGTGTGATCTGCTCCGCAGAGTATGTAGATTCCATCACGCGCCAAACCCAATGCCTCGCGTGCTTCAACCCGGGAACGTGGCGCAAAAACATCCGCGTCGATGCCATTTGGTATGGTCTCTATGCGCGCCTTGTCTCGTAACATCGCACTCAATCGGGCCTGCTCCGCAATCCAGCGGGAGGGGGCAATGATGGTCAGGTTAGCCACATCGATCAGCTCGATTTGCTCCCGCAAGGCTGCAGCCGGCAAGTCCAGAGGGTCATAACGCAACTGTGGGCAGCTAGCGCAGATGTCCTGGAATTTCGAGCACCCTGCCGGGAAATGGCAGCCCCCCGTCAATGGCCTGAGATCGTGCAGCGTCCACGCTACCGGTTTACCCAGCGCCATCAGCCGCCGTATATTGGCAGGCGTCTGCATAGATGCGACCCAATGCAGATGTATGACATCCGCGGCCTCGACCGCCGGATGGCGGCTGAGGTCCGATCCGGCAAGCGAGACAGAGAAATGTGTGTTGCTGATATCGGTGCGATTGTGAGCAGCGAAAACGCGCTGTACAAGCTCAACATTCTGGAACGACCCCGTATCCGTGACCCACGGCTCGATCAACTCGACAGTGGGATCGATGGAACGCTTGTGTTGGACAAGTAGGCGTGAATTCACTCCCTGCCGCAGGAGGAACTGATGCAACCGATAACAGGAACGCGCAGCACCCCCACTGACATCATTGGCATTGACATGGACGACATTCATTCGCCACGCCTCCCGCCAAGCCGAAAGCATGCAGCGCCCCCGCCTCTAGCCGTGACAAATCTCGTGCGCGGGCAACCCATAATCTACGTGTTTGGTGTGTTGTACCAGTCCCTGCCGTCAACTGGGAGTCGCACTTGAGGATCCCGTCGCGACAGTAGCATCTTCTTATAGGGCCCTACTAACGATCGAGCTTAGTGACGCGCATGAAGTTGGAGCGAACTCGAACTGCCTCGCCCGTATTCTATCCGTAATTCGTGGTAACCACGAGGCGTTGTTGCATTATTGATGCCTTCCATAAATCATGACATCATCACAAGTTCGCCTGAATCCAGCAGGCCGTAATGATCGACGGGAGGTGTTGTGCGCTCTTGAGCTTGTTGCGGGCGGTGGTCCGCAATTCGTCGAGGTTTGGCCTTGCCCCTGTTCCACGAATCCCATCACCGAGGGAATAAGGCAGCCCGGTGTTGCTGAGCTGCGAACCAGTTTTTCTCGAACGTCATGGGGCTGACGTAGCCAAGGGTCGAGTGAGGTCGAGTGGCATTATAAAAGCTCAGCCAGTCAATTACCTCGTCCATTGCCGCGCGGCGGGTAGCGAACTGGCGGCCACGCAAGCGAGCAACCTTCAATGCCCCCACAGGCTCTCGGTTGGGGCATTATCCCAGCAATCCCCCTGCGACTCATCGAGGAGCACATGCCATACGCCTTCAGGGCGTCCTGAAACAGGTGACTGCAGTACTGACTGCCTCGGTCGCTATGCATAATCACGCCGGTCGCCGCCGGAACCAGGCCATACGCAGCGCGTCCGTGACCAGTTCGGCCTTCATGTGCGGCTGCATCGACCAGCCGACCACCTGGCGGCTGAACAAGTCGATGATGACCGCCAAGTACAGCCAGCCTTCGGCCGTCGCCACATATCTGATGTCGCTCGTCCAGACTTGATTCGGCGCAGCAGGGCTAAAGTCGCGCTCCAGCAAATTGGCGGCCACCGGCAAATCGTGGTTCGAGTTGGTGGTCGCTATGTACTTGCGCTTGTGCCGGGCACGAATGCCGTGCTGCGCCATCAGTTTGCGAACACGCTCCTTGCCAACCCGTACACCGCGACCGTATATCGTGCCGGCGTGACATCTCGACGAAAGCGTCGAGGCTGATCCCATGATGCGGCGCACATGCCGCGTGGAAATTGATGCGTTTAACGCACTTATCAGGCCGCGAACCCATCGGGCGGTTTCGCTTTCGTCACGGTGCGACAAGCTTCGGCGTCGAGCGTAGTACGCACTAGACTGAAGAACGCAGAACTGGCATCCGGATGATCCGAACAATGCGCAAGCTCGAAGGCGTGGTCGGCTTCGTCGCCGTAGTGGAAGCTGGCGCGATCAGCGAGGCCGCGCGCCGGCTCCATCTGTCCAAATCCGTCGTCTGCGAGCACTTGGCCGAGCTGGAAAAAATTCTTTGGGAGCGACCCTGCTGAGACGCACGACACGACGGCTGGCGCCTACCCGGAATGGCCCACCGCCTCCGGCTCCGGAGCGAGCAACTGATACTTCATTCTTGCTCAGAAGTATCTATAATCGCTCGCCATGAGCAAGGTTTATCGGATCAACGAATTCGCAAAGCGCATCGGACGGGCTCCCAGTACGGTGCGCCGCTGGGAGCGCGAAGGCATCCTGGCGGCTAAGCGCCTGCCTTCCGGACATCGGTACTTTGACGAGTCCGATGTTCGGGCGATGCTTGGCGGCGGGCCTGAGAAGCGATCGACAATCGTGTACTGCCGTGTCAGTAGCGCTGGGCAGCGCGACGACTTGCGATCTCAGGTGGCGGCGATGGAGGCATACTGCCGGGCTGGCGCAATTGCTGTTGACGAGTGGATTCAGGAAGTCGGCGGCGGCATGAACTTCAAGCGCAAGCGTTTCCTCGTGCTGATTGAGCGCATCCAGCGTGGTGAGATTGAGCGAGTTCTCATCGCCCACAAGGACCGGCTCGTTCGCTTCGGATTCGACCTGCTCGACCATCTTGCGCGCGGGAACGGATGTGAGATCATCGTGGTTAATCAGGAATCGCTGTCGCCAGAGCAGGAAATGGTTGAGGACCTGCTTGCCATCGTCCATACGTTCTCATGCCGCCTGGACGGCATGCGCAAGTACAAAAAGCAGATCAAGGAAGACTATCCGGGTAGCAAGGTACCGAAGGAAATTCTGGAATGACAACCGTCACCCGCACTCT
>NZ_BAAILO010000161.1:0-3019 GCF_054589115.1 Cupriavidus sp. 8B
CGCCCCATCCGGGTCGCCTTCTTTGCCTACTTTCTTGGCGAGACAAGAAAGTAGGTCGCCTCCCCGCAGGGGAGGTGAAACTGCCTTTGACTTTGAAGTGGCAGTTAAGTCGTTGCAGTTGCAGTTGCAGTTGCAGTTGCAGTTGCAGTTGCAGTTGCAGTTGCAGTTGCAGTTGCAGTTGCAGTTAAACACCTCACCCCCACCCCATAAAGCGAAAAAGCGCGAACATCCCAGTCCGCGCCTAATCACCCTCAACCAACCCAACCCTCAAGCCACAGCATCCGCCGGCTGCTTCTGCAGCAAAGCCAGCAACTGCGCCAGCTCATCCCGCAACTTGCGACGATCGACAATCATATCGATCGCGCCCTTCTGCAACAGGAACTCAGCCCGCTGGAACCCCTCAGGCAGCTTCTCGCGCACGGTCTGCTCGATCACGCGAGGACCAGCAAAGCCAATCAGCGCCTTGGGCTCGGCGATCACGACATCGCCCAGGAACGCAAAGCTGGCGGAAACCCCACCCATGGTCGGATCGGTCAACACGCTGATGAACGGCAGCTTGGCATTCGACAGCTGGTTCAGCATGGACGTGGTCTTGGCCATCTGCAGCAGAGACAGCAGGCTTTCCTGCATGCGCGCGCCGCCCGTGGCGGTAATGCAGATAAACGGCACCTTCTGCTCCAGCGCCGCCTGGGCGCCACGCACAAAGCGCTCGCCCACCACCGAGCCCATCGAGCCGCCCATGAATTCGAACTCGAAGCAGCTCACCACCACCGGAATGGTGTGGATGGCGCCGCCGATCACGACCATGGCATCGGTCTCGCCGGTGTCGTCCATGGCAGCCTTGATGCGGTCCGGGTACTTCTTGGTGTCCTTGAACTTCAGCGCGTCGACCGGCAGGATCTCCTGGCCGATCTCATAGCGGCCTTCGGCGTCCAGCAGCCCGTCGAGGCGGGCGCGGGCGCGGATGCGCATATGGTGGTCGCACTTGGGGCAGACGTGGAGGTTGGCCTCGACGTCAGTCCGGTACAACACGGACTCGCACGACGGGCACTTGACCCACAGCCCTTCCGGAATGCCCTTGCGGGTGGAGGGGTCGGTCTGTTGAATCTTGGGAGGGAGGAGTTTATCCAACCAGCTCATGAAAGGCTCCTTTCGGCACATGCGCGGAACATGTCAGGCCGCGAATTTACCATGCCTGCGGCCCGCAGTCCCCCTTCTGCCGGGGCGATGCGCCTGTTGCGGCACAACGGCCGTCAAAAACAGTGTTTTTTGCTGCGCTCACCGCCCGTGCACCAACACGAGCGGCGCCGCTTCAATCACATTCAGGCGTCGAGGGCCTGCCGAATTTCCGCGATGAACGACTGCAGCGATTGTACCGCCTGGTCGCGCGGCGCATCTTCCAGCAATTGCACCAGGCGGCTGCCGATCACCACGGCATCGGCCACGCTGCCGATCGTGCGCGCGGTCTGCGCGTCGCGGATGCCAAAGCCCACGCCGACCGGCAGGTTGGCGTGGCGCTTGATCAGCGGAATGCGCGCGGCCACGCTGTCGAGGTCGATCGTGGCCGAGCCGGTCACGCCCTTGAGCGACACGTAGTACAGGTAGCCGCTAGCCAGCTTGGCCACGGCTTCGATGCGATCGTCGGTGGAGGTGGGCGCCAGCAGGAAGATCGGGTCCATCTGGTTGGCGCGCATCTGCGCGGCAAAGGACTCGCACTCCTCGGGCGGGTAGTCGACCACCAGCACGCCGTCGACACCGGCCGCGCGCGCGGCCTTGGCGAACGTTTCCTCGCCCATGCGCTCGATCGGGTTGGCGTAGCCCATCAGCACCACCGGCGTGGTGGCGTTGGTCTGGCGGAACTCGGCCACCCAGGCCAGCACTTTGGTCAGCGTCACGCCATTGGCGAGCGCGCGCTCGGAGGCGCGCTGGATCACCGGGCCATCGGCCATCGGGTCGGAGAACGGCACGCCAAGCTCGATCACGTCGGCACCACCCGCCACCAGTGCATGCATCAGCACGACGGTCAGGCCGGGCTCGGGATCGCCGGCGGTGATGAACGGAATCAGGCCCTTCTTGTTCTGCGCGGCCAGCGCCGCGAAAGTCGATTTGATTCGGGACATGGTCATTGAGCGAGAGTAGGCAACGGCGTGGACGAGGCAGCCATCAGGGGCTCATCGTTCGCGGCTGCGATGTTCAGGGTAGCGGGCGCGGCCTGCGGCGAGTTGATGCATGCCGCGACGCGTTCGCGCGCCACGTCGACATAGTCGGGATTCATCTCGAAGCCGACGAAGCGGCGCCCGTGCAGCGCGCAGGCTACGGCTGTGGTGCCGCTGCCGGTAAAGGGATCGAGCACCAGCCCGCCGGGCGGGCAGCTGGCCAGCACCATGCGTTGCACGATATGCAGCGGCTTCTGGGTCGGGTGATTGGCACGCTCCGGATCCTGCCGGTGGATGCGCGGCACGCTCCACAGGTCCTTCGGGTTGTAGCCAACCTCCAGCCACTTCTTGCCCTCGAAGCGCGGACGGCTGCGCGCCTTCTTGGTCTCGGCGTCGTACGGCACGCGCACCGGGTCGAGATCGAAGTAGTAGTCGCGGGCCCGGGCAAAAAAGCCGATGTTGTCGTGCACCGAGGAATACTTGCGCGTGGTGCCGCCCATGCTCGGTACGCGCCGGTCCCAGATGATCTCGTTGATCATGGTCAGGCGCTGCTTGAGCATCACGAACAGCTCCGGCGAGTATTGCCAGGTGCAGAACAGGTAGAGCGAGGCGCGCGGCGCCAGCTTGGGCACCACCGCATCGATCCAGCTCGCTGACCAATCCAGGTAAGCGTCGCCGGACAGGCGGTCGGAGTCGTTGCCGTAGTCCTTGCCCAAGCCATAGGGCGGATCGGCCACGATCAGGTCAATGGAGCCGTCGGCAATGCGCTTGATGCCTTCCAGCACGTCTTCCTGGTAGAGCGTCAGTTGCGGTGCCGCGACTGGCGCGGGCGCGGACGGGGCGCCGCCTTCAGCGGCGCCCGG
>NZ_BAAILO010000161.1:3161-14575 GCF_054589115.1 Cupriavidus sp. 8B
CAGCAGCAACTTGTCCTTGGGCAGCGTGGGCGCCAGCTTGCAGGCGTAGGCGATGGCGTGGCTGGATTCCAGCGCCGGGATGATGCCTTCGATGCGGCAACAGTCGTGGAAGGCCTTGAGCGCTTCCTCATCGGTGATGGGGACATACTCGGCGCGGCCGATATCCTTGAGCCATGCGTGCTCGGGGCCAACGCCGGGATAGTCCAGGCCGGCGGAGATGGAATGGGTCTCGATGATCTGGCCGTTGGCATCCTGCAGCAGGTAGGTGCGGTTGCCGTGCAGCACGCCCGGCGAGCCGCCGATCAGCGCGGCGGCGTGGCGGCCGGTTTCCAGGCCGTCGCCAGCGGCTTCCACGCCGATCAGGCGCACGTCCTTGTCCTCGATGTACGGATAGAAGATGCCCATGGCATTGGAGCCCCCGCCCACGCAGGCGATCACGGCATCGGGCTGGCGGCCGGTCATCTCCGGCATCTGCACTTTGGCTTCTTCGCCGATCACGCACTGGAAGTCGCGCACCATCATCGGGTAAGGATGCGGGCCGGCCACGGTGCCGATGATGTAGAAAGTGTTCTCGACATTGGTGACCCAGTCGCGCATGGCTTCATTGAGCGCATCCTTGAGGGTCTTGGAGCCGCTTTCCACCGGCACCACGGTCGCGCCCAGCAGCTTCATGCGGTAGACGTTGGCGGCCTGGCGCTTGACGTCCTCCGAGCCCATGTAGACCACGCACTCCATGCCAAAGCGCGCGGCGATGGTGGCGGTGGCCACGCCGTGCTGGCCGGCGCCGGTCTCGGCGATCACGCGCGGCTTGCCCATGCGCTTGGCCAGCAGTGCCTGGCCGATCACGTTATTGATCTTGTGGGCGCCGGTGTGGTTGAGGTCTTCGCGCTTGAGATAGATCTGCGCGCCGCCGAGCATCTCGCTCCAGCGTTGCGCGTGATAGATCGGCGAGGGGCGGCCGACGAAATGCTTCAGCTCGCGGCGGTATTCCGCGTCGAACTCCGGATCCTTCTGGAAGTGCGCATAGGCTTCGCGCAGCTCGTCCAGCGCGTGCACCAGGGTCTCGGAAACAAAGGAACCACCATAGGGGCCGAAATGGCCACGGGAATCGGGCAGGTCGTACATGAGTCAGCTCTTCTGAACAGGGCCCTTGCCGGTCTGGCAGGGGCTCGATGACGTTAGGGTCGTGCGCGGTACAGGCGCGGAGATTGCGCGGAATATGCGGGGGGCCGAAGCCCGATGGGCAACCAGCCCTACCCGGCATCCGCGCTGCGCACCGCGCGCACGAAAGCGGCAATCCTGGCGTGGTCTTTCACGCCTTTGGCAGCCTCCACGCCGCTGCTTACATCGACAGCGTAGGGCCGCACGCGCTCAATCGCGCCAGCGACGTTTTGCGCGTTCAACCCACCACTCAAAACGATCCGAGGAGCGGCGCTTGCGATCGGGTTGTGGGTGGGCGGAAGCCATGCCGGGGGTATCAGGGTCCAGTCGAAGACGTGCCCGCCACCGCCGTAGCCTTCGACGAAGGCATCAAGCAGCAAGGCAGCGGCATCACGATACAGATTTGCGAATTCTACCAAATCAAGGCTGGGCTGCACGCGTGCCGCGCGCAGAAACGGCAACCGGCAGCGCTGGGCCACCAGGGAGCAGTCCTCGGGGCTCTCGTCGCCATGCAATTGCAGTAGCGTAAGCGGCACCCGCTCCACCACATGGGCAATGTGCTCGGCCTCGGCATTGACGAACAGGCCGACCACCGACACGAACGGGCCGGCGGCTTCCGCCAGCGCAGCGGCACGTGCCACCTCGACAAAGCGCGGGCTGCCCGGATAGAACACCAGGCCGATCGCGTCGGCGCCGGCATCGACCGCGGCGCGGACATCTTCCTCGCGCGTCAGCCCGCAGATCTTGACGCGGGTGCGGTGCGGCGCGCTGCCCGCTTCAGGCAACTGGGTCATTGGCAAACACTCCATGGAACAGGCTGGCGGCCGTGTCGGCGGCCGGGATCTGGTACTGCTCAGGATACTTCACCCCGGCCAGGTAGAGGCCGTCGGGCATGAAGGTGGGCGCTGCCTTGGCGCGGCTACGCCCGGCCAGCACCTCGGCCAGCCACTCCGGCGGGTTGCGTCCCCGCCCTACCGCCACCAGGCAACCCATCAGGTTGCGCACCATGTGGTGCAGGAAGGCGCTGGCGCGAAAACGCACGAACAGCCAGTCGCCGTCGGCCTTCAAGGTGATGTCGTACATGGTCTTGACGGGCGACTTCGCCTGGCACTCGGCGGCGCGAAAGGCCGAGAAATCGTGCTCGCCGAGCAGGCAGCCCGCGGCCGCGCGCATGGCGTCGATGTCCAGGCCCTTGCCCGGTGGCAGCATCAGGTAGCCAGCCCTGCCGTGCACCAGCGGCACACGGTGCGGGCCGGTGTAGAGCGCGTAGTAATACATGCGCTCGAAGGCCAGGAAACGTGCATGGAAGCCGCCGTCCACCGGTTTGGCCCATTGCAGCGAGATGCTGGGCGGCAGGAAGGCGTTGACGCCGCGCACCCAGGAAAACGGTTCCCGCGACAGGCCGGTGTCGATGTGGATCACCTGGCCGAGCGCATGCACGCCGGTGTCGGTGCGGCCCGCCACCGTGGTCATCACGCGGCTGCCGGCGAACTGCTCGATGGCGTCCTCGAGCCGGTCCTGCACCGTATTGCGGTGCGGTTGCGACTGCCAGCCGGAGAAGGCGGCGCCGTCATAGTGGAGGCCGAGGGCAATGCGGGTCATGGGGCGGAAATTGACGATAAAACGGGAGCTAGCGAAAACGGCGCGGCGCCAACGAAAAAACGCCCGATGGCCGGCTCGCAAAAAGCAAATGCGCCGGGAGCCACGCTCCCGGCGCATTTGTGGCGAGCTGCCGGGCGCACCGCTTGCGCACAGCCCGACATTCTACAGCTTGCTTGTCAGCTCACCGGCCAGGCCGCCGGTTAAGCCCCCGTTTAAGCCACCAGTCATGCCACCAGTTATGCCACGTCACGCAGCAAAGTCTTGGCTTCCGTCAGCAGCGGATCCTGCGACTGGTCCACCACTTCCTGCAGCAGCTCCCGCGCCCCTTCCTTGTCGCCGATCTCGATATAGGCGCGGGCCAGATCGAACTTGATCTGCATGTCGCGGCCACCATCCACAGAGTCGGCCGACAACGTGCTCGGCGAGATGCCGCGCGCCGTGTCCAGCCCGCTTTCCGCGCTCACGCGGGACAGGTCGATCGGTTCGGACAGCTTGCCGTCGCGCAGCATGGTCGGCGCCGGCAGGGAAGAGCTGAACAAGGAACGGGCCTCTTCATGCACTTGTGCCGGGCTATCGGCACGCGCGCCGGCATGGCCCGCCGGATTGAGGTCCAGCGAGATGGCGGACATGTCGAAGTCGAGCGGACGGCTACGCGTAGGCGTATCCAGCGCCGGTACGTCGTCATGAGCGCCAATGCCATGGGTCTCGGGCAGGTCCAGGCCAAGGCCATCGTCCAGGCGCGTGGCAAGCGCCGAAGGCACCGCCTCGCCACTGCCGAACACGCGCGAGGCGGACTCGGGCGCGGTGATCGGCGCACCGGCTGCCGGCGCGGGGAACCCATCCAGCGGCAGCGCAAAGTCTGCCAGGTCCGCCAGCGGGGTTTCCCGCGGCGCCGCCAGATCTTGCGACGGATCGTGGGTGCGCCACTGATCGGCCGGCAAGGTGGTAGTGTCGCCAGACGCCACGTCAGGCGCCACGCTCAAATACAAGGCATTGCTCGGGTCGAGGCTACGCCCCATCTCCGTTGCCTGTGCCCACTCCGCCCCGTGTCCTCCAGTCTGGGCGAACATTTCTTCTGCAATCACGCGAAAACCTTCCACATCCTGACGAGTGTTGTAAATCTCCATGAGCTTCAGGCGAATCGCCTGGCGCTCAGGGTTTTGCTGCAGGGCTTCGCGCAGGATTTCCTCGGCCTGCACATCGCGCCCGTAGGCGATATAGACATCGGCCTCGGCGATCGGATCGACCTCGTTGGCTTCCGCTACATTGTTGCCAATGCGGAAATCCGCTCCGAACACGCTGTGCTGCGAGGTGTCGACGCTCTGCCCGCCCGCGGCGCCGAACAGCGAATTGCCGCCGGCCATGACGGTGCTTTCCTGCGACAGGACGCTGTCCCCGAAGGCCGCGCCGTCGCTGGTCTTCTGTTGCTGGCGCCGGCGATAGATCGCGTAGCCGCCCAGCAGGGCAATCAGCAGTCCGCCGCCTGGCAGCAGCATCGGATTGGCCAGCAGGTCTTCGATGAAGGACGGCTGGGCCACCGGCGTGGGCTGCGTCACGAGCGGCGGGCGCTTGGCGGCAGGCGTGGAAGCAGCAGCAGGCTTGGCGGCGCCAGCAACGGTAGCGTCCGCGGCATTCGCGCCGGCGCCAGTGGTGGCCGCAGGCGCCGAAGCCGGGGATGCGGCGGCGAGCGGCGCCGCAGCAGCCGCGGCGGCTGCCGCTGCCGGGGCCGCGCTGGCACCAGCGCTGGCCACTGCCGGGGCCGGCGCGGCTGCGTCGGCCTTGGCGGCCTCAGCCGGCACCACGGAGGGTGCAGCGGCGGGTGCGGCAGGTGCCGCGGCCGAATCCTTGCCCGTGCCCTTCTGCACCTGGTCCAGCTTGGCGATCTCGGCGTTCTTCAGCTCGACCAGCCGCTGCATGTCGCCCACGTTCTTCTCAAGCTGCGCGAGGCGTGCCTCGGCTTCCTTGAGCTGCCGTTCCTTGGCGATATTGGCTTCGGCTGCCGCTGCAGCGGCGGCCTGGCTGCCACGATCGGGCTTGCTGAGCTTGAGTTCGTCGCGCGGTCCGGCGGCCGGTGCGGCTTGTTCCTGCACGCGCGCGGTGACGTTGCCCGACTGTTCGCGGCCACTGCTGGCCTCGACCGAGCGCCCCGCGGCCGCCGTAGCCAGGCGGCTGCGGTAGGCATTGAAGCCCTGCGTGCGCGCCACCACTTCGCGGCGTGCCGCGCGGGGCGTGACCGATTGCGCTTCCTTCTGGCTAGGCACCTTGAGCACGGCGCCCGCCTTGAGGCGGTTCATGTTGCCGCCGACGAAGGCGTTCGGATTGTTGCGATAGAGCGCGACCAGCATCTGGTCCAGCGATACTGAATCCTGTCCCTGGGAGGCCTCGCCGGCAATGGCGGAGAGATTGTCGCCGCGCTGCACGGTGTAGGTGCCGCCAGCCGCGCCAGCGCCGTCGGCCAAGGCCTGCGTGGCGGCGCGGTGCGCACGGGGTGGCGGGGCCTTGGCCTGGGGCCGTGGCGCCGGGCTGGCTGCCACGGGAGCCGGGGCCTGTACCGACGGAGCGGGCACGGGCGCGGCGCTTGGCGCGGGCGGGCTGGCGGCGCCGGATTCGTCGGGGGTGCCCGCCTGCACGACCGTGGCAGGCGAGAAAGTCTGGTTGGAAGGCTTGGCGCCTGCCGGGTCCAGCAGGAAGGTGTACGCGCGCGACACCTTGCCGCTCGCCCACGTCATGTCGACAAGGATGTCGACAAAGGGCTCGCTGAGCGGCTGGGTTGACCGGACCCGTGCCACATAGCTCCCATTGGGGCGGCGCTCGACCTGCAGCCGCAGGCTGCTGACCGCCGGCAGATACGTCAGGCCGGCCTTGGCATATGCTTCGGGCGACGCCAGCTTGACGGCCAGGCCGTCCGCTTCTTCCGCACTGACGCCACTAATATCGATTTCCGCTTGCAGCGGCTGACCCAGATTCGACTGTACCCGTAATTGCCCGAACCCCGCGGCATAAGCGGCCGGCTGCGAGAGCAGCAAACCGAGTGCCGTGAAGGCCAGCGTTGACCAGCGCTGGCGGGCGGTAGGCGCATCTTTCCGGCGATGTTGGCTCACACTCACCTTGTGCTCCGTTGTGTTCTAGTAATGAAATTAACTTAACATCAATGGTTTAGCGCAGCAAGTTAGCGTCCCGACTGAGCCCCGCGCCAACTCGTACGGACGTGCGGATGACCGCCCCGCAGCCCGGCATATGCCGCCTGTATTGTGACGCAACGCCGGGAAAAATAGGCGGCCAGGCGTGACAACGCCGCGCACAGGCGCGGCGTTGTTATCAAAGCCAGGGGTTTCTGTTGCCTTGCTGCAACGAAACCACGGACGCCTTGCGCGGAGCCTTAAGACATGGACTAAGACATGACTCAAGAGCGCCTTGGCGTGCAAGTCCCTGGCTCAGGCTTCGATCAAGATGCGCAGCATACGGCGCAGAGGCTCGGCGGCACCCCACAGCAGCTGGTCGCCGACGGTGAAGGCCGACAGGTATTCCCCGCCCATCTGCATCTTGCGCAGGCGCCCCACCGGAATGGTCAGGGTACCGGTCACGGCGGCCGGCGTGAGGTCGGTCATGCTGGCCTCGCGCGTGTTCGGCACCACCTTGGCCCACTGGTTGTTCTCGGCCAGCATGCCTTCGATCTCATCGAGCGGCACGTCGCGGCGCAGCTTGATGGTCAGCGCCTGCGAATGGCAGCGCATGGCGCCAATGCGCACGCACAGGCCGTCCACGGCGATCGGCGAAGCACCGGTCGCGCCCAGGAAGCCTTCGCCGCGACCCAGGATCTTGTTGGTCTCGGCGCCGGCCTTCCATTCTTCTTTCGACACGCCGTTGCCCAGGTCCTTGTCGATCCAGGGAATCAGGTTGCCGGCGAGCGGCACGCCAAACTGCTTGGTTTCATCGCCCGACAGGCCGTGCTGGGTTGCCAGGATGGTGCGGTCGATTTCCAGGATGGCCGATGCCGGGTTATCCAGCAGCGACTTGACCGACGCGTTGAGCGTGCCGAACTGCGTCAGCAGCTCGCGCATGTGTTGCGCGCCGCCGCCCGAGGCGGCCTGGTAGGTCATGGACGTCATCCAGTCGATCAGGTCGTGCTGGAACAGGCCGCCCAGGCCCATCATCATGCAGCTGACCGTGCAGTTGCCGCCGATGAAATTCTTGACGCCCTTCGCCAGCGCGTCCTTGATCACGCCAAGGTTGACCGGATCCAGCACGATGATGGCATCGTCCTTCATCCGCAGCGACGAAGCCGCGTCGATCCAGTAGCCCTTCCAGCCAGCTGCGCGCAGCTGCGGGAAAATCTCGTTGGTGTAATCGCCGCCCTGGGCCGTGAGAACCACATCGCACTTCTTCAGCGCTTCGATGTCGTTCGCGTCCTGGAGCTTGGTTTCATTCTTGGCCATGGCCGGGGCCTGGCCGCCAGCGTTGGACGTGCTGAAGAATACGGGCTCGATATGGTCGAAATCGCGCTCTTCCTGCATGCGTTGCATCAGGACGCTGCCGACCATTCCTCGCCAGCCGACGAGACCTACAATCATGACTAACCTCGGATGTGATTTGAACTTCCCCGCGCTTTCCTCGCCCGACGTGACTGCGCGGGGAAGACGAGCAGGCACGACGAACGATCTAGCCGATCGTTTTGGTAGTAATGGTTTTAATCGTCGTTGCGGTAAGCGGGTGGCCGTGCGAACCCAGGCCAACCGGGCTGCGGGTAGCAACCGGGGCGGCGATGGCAGTCGAGGGGGACTGGAAGATTCGGACCATCCGCAAAGTCTACACGATTTTGTGGCGCTGCCACACAGGGGAAATCGGGGACAAATGAAAGAAAAGGCGCCGCATGCGGCGCCTTTTCAACTTTAATGCGGCTTACAGTGCCGCGAGCACGGCCTCACCCATTTCACGCGTGCCGACTTGCTTGCAGCCGGGCGTCAGGATGTCGCCGGTGCGGTAGCCCTGGGCCAGCACCTGCTTGACGGCATTCTCGATGCGGTCTGCCTGCTCGGCACGGTTCAGCGAGAAACGCAGCATCATCGCCGCCGACAGGATGGTGGCCAGCGGATTGGCCACGCCCTTGCCGGCGATGTCCGGTGCCGAGCCGTGCGACGGCTCGTACAGGCCCTTGTTGTTGGCGTCCAGCGAAGCCGACGGCAGCATGCCGATCGAGCCGGTCAGCATGGCGGCCTCGTCCGACAGGATGTCGCCGAACATGTTGCCGGTGACGATCACGTCAAAGCTCTTGGGCGCCTTGATCAGCTGCATGGCCGCGTTGTCCACGTACATGTGCGACAGCTCGACTTCCGGATATTCCTTGTGCACGTCGATCACGACGTCCTTCCAGAACTGGAAAGTCTCGAGCACGTTGGCCTTGTCCACGCTGCACAGCTTCTTGCCGCGCTTGGCCGCGGCCTGGAAGGCCACGTGGGCGATGCGGCGGATTTCCGGCTCGCTGTAGCGCATGGTATCGAAGCCTTCGCGCGCGCCCTTGAAGGGGCCGTCCGGTGCTTCGCGCATGCCGCGCGGCTGGCCGAAGTAGATGTCGCCGTTGAGCTCGCGCACGATCAGGATGTCCAGGCCGGCCACCAGCTCGGGCTTCAGGCTGGAAGCGCCGGTCAGCTCCGGGTAGCAGATCGCCGGACGGAAGTTGGCGAACAGCTGCAGGTGCTTGCGCAGGCCGAGGATGGCCTGCTCGGGACGCAGCGGGCGGTCCAGCTTGTCGTATTTCCAGTCGCCCACGGCGCCAAACAGGATGGCGTCGGCTTCCTGGGCCAGCTTGAGCGTGGCGTCGGGCAGCGGATGGCCGCTGGCCTCGTAGCCGGCGCCGCCGACCGGTGCGGTTTCCATCTCGAACTTTTCGTCGAGCGCGTTCAGGACCTTGACGGCCTCCGCGATGATCTCGGGACCGATGCCGTCACCCGGCAGGACTGCGATTTTCATGCTTTGTCTTCCTTGTTTTGTCTCAGCGCACCAGCCGGCTTCAGCCGACCACGCGATTGTTCAACCACGGCATCTTGGCCACGCGCTCTGCCTCATAAGCCTTGATCTTGTCGGCATGGCGCAGGGACAGGCCGATATCGTCGAAGCCGTTGAGCATGCAGTACTTGCGGAACGGCGCGATGTCGAACGGGTAGCTATCGCCAACCGGCGTGATCACCAGCTGCTTGTCGAGATCGATGGTCAGCTTGTAGCCGCTGAACGCATTGGTCTCGTTGAAGATATGGTCGACCTGCAACTCGGTCAGCACCACCGGCAGCAGGCCGTTCTTGTAGCAGTTGTTGAAGAAGATGTCGGCAAAGCTCGGCGCAATCACGGCGCGAAAGCCGTACTGCGTCAGCGCCCAGGGTGCGTGCTCGCGCGAGCTGCCGCAGCCGAAGTTGCGGCGGGCCAGCAGGATCGAGCCGCCCTGGTAGCGCGGCTGGTTGAGCACGAAATCCGGATTCAGCGGACGGCGGCTGTTGTCTTGCCCGGGCTGGCCCACATCCTTGTAGCGCCATTCGTCGAACAGGTTCGGGCCGAACCCGGTGCGCTTGATCGACTTGAGGAATTGCTTCGGGATGATGGCGTCGGTGTCGACGTTCTCGCGGTCCAGGGGCACCGTGAGCCCGCTGTGTACAGTGAACTTATCCATGGTCGGTTCCTTACTTCTTTGCCGCGCTTTCGAGGGAGCGGCCTGCGGCCTGTGTGTCCTTGCCAAGGCCGGCCATCGTATGGCAGCCGGCCAGTTGCAGCATGCACACGCATGCGAGCAACACGATCAGGGCTTGTTTCATGATGAGCCTGCGCGAATCAGCTGAGCTGGCGGATATCGACGAAGTGGCCTTCGATGGCTGCCGCGGCAGCCATCGCCGGGCTCACCAGGTGAGTCCGGCCACCCGCGCCCTGGCGCCCCTCGAAATTGCGGTTCGAGGTGGAGGCGCAGCGCTCGCCCGCTTCCAGGCGGTCGGCATTCATGGCCAGGCACATCGAGCAGCCCGGCTCGCGCCATTCGAAGCCGGCGGCCTTGAAGACCTTGTCCAGCCCTTCGCGCTCGGCTTGTTCCTTGACCAGGCCCGAGCCCGGCACCACCATCGCCAGCTTCACGTTGGACGCCACGCGACGGCCCAGCTTCTGCACGACCCACGCAGCGGCGCGCATGTCTTCGATACGGGAGTTGGTGCAGGAGCCAATGAAGACCTTGTCGATCTTGATGCTGTCCACCGGCACATTGGGCTGCAGGCCCATGTACTCCAGCGCGCGCTCCATGGCGTTGCGCTTGTTCGGGTCTTTTTCCTTCTCGGGATCCGGCACGCGGTCCTCGATGCTGACGACCATCTCGGGCGAGGTGCCCCAGGTCACCTGCGGACGGACCTCTTCCGCGCGCAGCTCGACCACCTGGTCGAAGTGCGCACCGGCGTCCGAATGCAGCGTGCGCCAGTAGCCTACGGCCTGCTCCCACTCCGCGCCCTGCGGCGAGAACGGGCGGCCCTTGACGTATTCGAGCGTGACATCGTCCACCGCCACCAGGCCAGCGCGCGCCCCGGCCTCGATGGCCATGTTGCACACCGTCATGCGCCCTTCCATGCTCAGGTCGCGAATGGCCGAGCCGGCGAACTCGATGGTGTAGCCGGTGCCGCCCGCGGTGCCGATCTTGCCGATCACCGCCAGCACGATGTCCTTGGCGGTACAGCCGCGCGGCAGCTTGCCTTCCACGCGCACCAGCATGTTCTTGGCCTTCTTGCCCAGCAGTGTCTGCGTGGCCAGCACGTGCTCCACCTCGGAGGTGCCGATGCCATGCGCCAGCGCGCCGAACGCACCGTGCGTGCTGGTATGCGAATCGCCGCACACCACCGTCATGCCCGGCAGCGTGGCGCCCTGCTCCGGCCCGATCACGTGCACGATGCCCTGGCGCAGGTCGTTCATCTTGAACTGGGTGATGCCGTACGCGTCGCAGTTGTTGTCCAGCGTATCCACCTGCAGCTTCGACACCGGATCCGAAATGCCCTGGCTACGATCGGTGGTCGGCACGTTGTGGTCCGACACCGCCAGGTTGGCGCTGATGCGCCAGACCGGGCGCTGCGCCAGCTTCAGGCCTTCGAACGCCTGCGGGCTGGTGACTTCGTGCAGCAGATGGCGATCGATGTACAGCATCGTGGTGCCGTCATCCTCGACGTGCACGGTGTGGTCATCCCAAAGTTTGTCGTAAAGCGTCTTGGCCATGATGCAGGGGGGGCGGGCCGGGACCGTTTGGTACAGCACGGTTGGCGGCGTCGCGCGGTAGTTTGGGGGATTTTTCGCAGGAATGCGGGCAATGAAATGCGGCTTGCTGCGATGCTTGACTTCGCAATCGATTATGCCACAGCGATATTGGGAGACTGGGCCCTGGCCGGCCTGGGAGGCGGCGGCCATGTAATGTGATTGGCGAAAGGGGGATTTCGCCGATGGCGAAAAGGCAGGCTTGGGGGGGCTGGCAGAGCCTCAAATTCCAGACGGTTGGCCCATTCGGCGGCTTCGTTCAGTGCATCAGGTTTGCTCCCCTCTCCCACTTGTGGGAGAGGGGTTGGGGGAGAGGGCGGGCGCTCGATATGCCGTCGGAATCGCAACCATTGGCTTCGCTTCAAGTGGCTCCTAACTAAGCCACCCCA
>NZ_BAAILO010000161.1:14680-68015 GCF_054589115.1 Cupriavidus sp. 8B
GGGGAGAGGGAGAGACAGCCTTCGTCATAGCGCGCGGCTTTGGCCCCTTCGGCGGCGTCGGCGAGCGCTTCGGGGGCGGGGTTCAGCCGCCCAGGTAAGCGCTCTTGATGCGGTCGTTGGCCAGCAGGTTGGCCCCCGTGTCCGCCAGCACCACGCGGCCGGTCTCCAGCACATAGCCGCGATCCGCCACGCCCAGCGCCTTGTTGGCGTTCTGCTCGACCAGGAACACAGTGACGCCTTCGTCACGAATGGTCCGGATGATGTCGAAGATCTGCGCGATCACCAGCGGCGCCAACCCTAGCGTGGGCTCGTCCAGCAGCAGCAGCCGGGGCCGGCTCATCAGCGCGCGGCCGATGGCCAGCATCTGCTGCTCGCCGCCGGACATGGTGCCGGCACGCTGGGTGGAGCGCTGCTTGAGCCGTGGGAAGAGCTTGTAGACGTGCTCGACGCCCGCCTCGATCTCGTCGCGCTTGCCGAAGAAGGCACCCATTTTCAGGTTCTCCAGCACGGTCAGGCTGGGAAACACGCGCCGCCCTTCCGGCGAGATTGCCATGCCGAGCCGCATGATCTCGTGCGTGGGGCGCCGCGTGATGTCCTGTCCTTCGAACATCACGCGCCCGCTGGACGCGCGCGGCGAGCCGCACACGGTCATCATCAGCGTGGTCTTGCCGGCGCCGTTGCTGCCGATCAGCGTGACGATCTCGCCCTTGTTCACCTCAATTGATACGCCAGACAGCGCTTCGATCGCGCCGTAATGGGTATGGACTTGTTCCAGCTTCAGCATCAGTCCTCTCCCAGGTAAGCCTTGATCACGCGCGGGTCGTTGCGCACTTCGGCCGGTTTGCCGACCACGATCGGGCGCCCGTGCTCCATCACCAGGATGCGGTCGGACACGCCCATCACCAGGCTCATGTCGTGCTCGATCAGCAGCACCGAGATCTTGTACTCGCGCCGCAGTTGGTCGATCAGCTGCGACAGCTCGACCTTTTCCTGCGGGTTGAGCCCGGCAGCCGGCTCATCCAGCATCAACAGGCGCGGGTTGGTGATCATGCAGCGCGCGATCTCCAGCCGGCGCTGGTGGCCGTACGACAGCGTGCCCGCCTCGCGGTTGGCAACGCCGCGCAGGCCCATGCGTTCGAGCCACAGCGCCGCGCGTTCCAGCGCCTCGCGCTCGGCGCGGCGGTAAGCCGGCGTGGCAAACAGCCCGCGCAACAGACCGGAGCGCACCTGCAGGTGTTGCGCCACCAGCAGGTTCTCAACCACCGTCAGTTGCTTGAACAGGCGGATGTTCTGGAACGTGCGCACCAGGCCGCGGCGCGCCACCTGGTGGCTCGGCAGGCGGGCGATCGAGTGGCCGTCCAGCATGACCTCGCCGGCGGTCGGCTTGTAGAAACCGCCCACGCAGTTGAACACCGTGGTCTTGCCCGCGCCGTTGGGCCCGATGATGGCGAAGACTTCATCCTGGCGCACATCGAAATCGATGCCGTCGACCGCCAGCAGGCCGCCGAAGCGCATCTGCAGGCCGGAGACTTTCAGCAGTTCCGCTGATTGAACTTGGCTCATTGCGGCAACTCCACATGGGGGCGGCTCGCGGGCAGCAGGCCCTGCGGACGCCACATCATCATCAGCACCATCACCAGGCCGAAAATCAGCATGCGGTACTCGGCAAAGCCGCGCGCCACTTCCGGCAGCGCGGTCAGCAGGATGGCGGCCAGGATCACGCCCAGCTGCGAGCCCATGCCGCCCAGCACCACCACCGCCAAGATCAGCGCGGACTCGATAAAGGTGAACGATTCGGGATTGACCAGGCCCTGACGCGCGGCGAAGAACGCGCCGCCCAGGCCGGCAAACGCCGCGCCCAGCGTGAATGCCGACAGCTTGATGCGGGTCGGGTTCAGGCCCAGCGAACGGCAGGCGATTTCATCTTCGCGCAGGGCTTCCCACGCGCGTCCCATCGGCATGCGGATCAGCCGGCTGGTGACGAACAGCGTGAAGCCCACCAGCAGCAGCGCCAGCAGGTAGAGGAAGATCACCATGTGCTCGCCGCTGTAGTCCCAGCCCAGCAACTCGTGGAAGGTCTTGACCCCCTCCACGCTGGCGCTGCGCGCCATCTCGATGCCGAACACGGTGGGCTTCGGGATGCCCGAGACGCCATCCGGGCCACCGGTGAGGCTGGTCAGGTTGTTGAGCAGCAGGCGGATGATCTCGCCGAAGCCCAGCGTGACAATGGCCAGGTAGTCGCCGCGCAGCCGCAGCACCGGAAAGCCCAGCACGAAGCCGAACGCCGCCGACATGCACGCGGCGATCGGCAGGCACTCCCAGAAGGTCAGCCCGAAGTACTGGTTGAGCAGCGCGTAGGTGTAGCCGCCGACCGCGTAGAAGCCGACATAGCCAAGGTCCAGCAGGCCGGCATAGCCCACCACGATGTTCAGGCCCAGCCCCAGGATCACATAGATCAGCGCCAGCGTGGCCACGTCCACCGCACCGCGCGAGCCGAAGAATGGAAACACCAGGCCAAGCGCCAGCAGCAGCCAGATCACCTTGCGCTGCTGGCCAGCGCCCAGCGCGGGCAAGCTCGGCACCTTGACGCCGGCCGTGGCGCGCTGGAACAGCGGCTTGAAGAGCTGGAACAGGAAGACCGCGCCCACCGCCAGCCAGACCGGCTTCCAGTGCGGCTCGAGCACGACCTTGTAGCCATCCAGCTGCAACTGCAGGCCGAGCACGGGAATGGTCAGGATGGCCGTCATCACGGCCGCGACGATGGCGTTCTTCAGGGTCTGCCCTGCCGGCGCGCCTTGCGCCACGATAATCGGCGTAGTAATAGCTTGTGTCATAGCGTCCTCACACCTTTTCAACGTCAGGCTTGCCCAGCAGCCCGGTCGGGCGGAACAGCAGGATCAGCACCAGCAGGCCGAAGGCCACCACATCCTTGTACTCGGCCGGCATATAGCCGGAAGCAAAAGTCTCGGCAAGGCCCAGCAGCACGCCGCCGAGCATGGCGCCCGGGATGCTGCCGATGCCGCCCAGCACGGCCGCGGTAAAGGCCTTGATGCCCGCCACGAAACCGATGTACGGATTGAGCTTGCCGATGGTCAGGCCGATCAGCACGCCGCCCACCGCCGCCAGCATCGCACCCAGCACAAAAGTGAAGGAGATCACGCGGTTGGTGTCGATGCCGAGCAGGTTGGCCATGCGCATGTCTTCGGCGCAGGCGCGGCAGGCGCGGCCCATGCGCGAGTGGCCGATAAACATGGTCAGCGCGATCATCAGCACCAGCGTCACGCCGACGATCAGCAGGCGCGAATACGGTATGGTCACGGTGAAGTCGCCGCCCATCTGGAACTCGATGGCGCCGGAGATCAGCACCGGCACGGACATGTCGCGCGCGCCCTGCCCGATCTGCACATAGTTCTGCAGGAAGATCGACATGCCGATGGCGGAGATCAGCGGCACCAGCCGAGGCCCGCCGCGCAAGGGCCGGTAGGCCACGCGCTCGACAGCGAAACCATACAAACCGGTGACCAGGACGGACACCAGCAAGGCGGCGCCCAGCACCAGCGGCAGCGGATAGCCCGCGCTTGCGCCGATGGCGGTGAGCGTCACCAGGCCCACATAGGCGCCGATCATGTAGATCTCGCCGTGGGCAAAATTGATCATGCCGATGATGCCGTAGACCATGGTGTAGCCAATGGCGATCAGCGCATAGATCGCACCCAGCGTCAGGCCATTGACCAGTTGCTGGGTGAACTGTGGAAGGAACTCGTTCATGCGGGAAGCCCCATAACTTTGAAGCTGGAGAACCCGGCGTTGCAGGAGGTGCGCAAGCGCCGGGCCGGCTCCGTAATGCCGGATATGCCCAGGCCCCGAACGCGGCGGATAAGCCGCGCCGGCCGGACAACCGGACCCCGATACCAAAACGCCCCGCTCAAGCCATGAGCGGGGCGCGCAAAGCCAATGTGCGGCTTAGTTGGCAGCGGTCTTGGTGGCGTCCTTGTGCCAGGTGAACACGACGAACCTGAACGACTTCAGGTCGCCCTGCGCGTCGTACTCAACCTTGCCGATCGGGGTCTGGAAGGCGTTCTTGTGCATATAGGCGGCAACCTTGGCCGGATCCGTGCTCTTGGCGCCGGCAATGGCGTCGCCGATGATCTGGACCGCGGCGTAGGCCGGCATCTGGAACGGGCCGTTGGCATCGCGCTTCTTGTCGGTGAAGGCCTTGACCAGTGCCGCGTTGGACGGATCGGCGGAGAAGTCGGCCGGCAGCGTGACCAGCATGCCTTCGGAGGATGCGCCGGCGATGGCCGTCACGTCCTTGTTGCCCACGCCTTCAGGACCCATGAAGGTCGCCTTGACGCCCTGCTCGCGCGCCTGGCGCAGCAGCAGGCCCATTTCCGGGTGGTAGCCGCCGAAGTAGACGAAGTCCACGCCCTGCGACTTGAGCTTGGTGATCACGGCGGAGTAGTCCGAATCGCCGGCGTTCACGCCCTCGAACACGGCCACCGGGATCTTGGCGGCTTCCAGGTCCTTCTTCACCGAGGAGGCAATGCCCTGGCCGTACGACTGCTTGTCGTGCAGGATCGCGACCTTCTTGGGCTTGACCTTGGTGATGATGTACTGGGCTGCGGCCGGGCCTTGCTGGTCGTCGCGGCCGATGGTGCGGAAGATGAACTTGCGCTTCTTGCTCTCGGTCAGCTGCGGCGCGGTGGCCGACGGGGTCACCATCACCACGCCTTCGTTCTCGTAGATGTCGGAGGCGGGAATGGTCGAGCCCGAGCACACATGGCCGATCACGTAATGGATCTTCTGGCTGATGATCTTGTTGGCTACCGCCACGGCCTGCTTGGGTTCGCAGGCGTCATCCATCAACACCACTTCGAACTTGTTGCCACCCGCGCCGCCGGCGGCATTGATCTGCTCGATGGCAGTCAGCGCGCCAGCCTTGACCATGTCGCCGTACTGGGCGACCGAGCCGCTCATGGGGCCGGCAATGGCAATCTTGACGGTTTCAGCGTGGGCAGCAGCGCCGAAAGCGCACAGGGCCGTGGCCAGGGAGATGGACGTAAGACGGGACAGCGTCATTCAGGAGCTCCTCGATTATGGTTGGGTCATGGGCTGAGACGGCATGACCTGCGCAATCGAACAACACCCGCGGGCTACAACCTGGGAAAGACGCCCGAGACGCGGAAGACGGGCCTGCAAGAAAAGAAGCATGTGCGGGGCCCGGCATGTGTCAGCCCTCCTATGCAACCCATGCACCGGAAGGCCTTGGTTCGGAAAGACAACGTTGATGCGTTCTCTATTGCGCAGGTGATTCGCCTGCCCCGCTCGCCTCAACGCAGTCCGGAAGGGTGGCCCGGCTGCTGTCGGCAAAGCAGCCCGCATTATAGGGTCAATTTCCGCGCGGGATGGCATATTTGCACAACAAATGAGGATCTTATTGGTAGTAACACAGCACAAATCATCGGAAATTGGCGTTATCGCCACCTTTCGCGCAATAAATCTTTTGCGTCGCACAAGTCCGGCTGCGCTTGCATGGCAAACGCTCTCGCGACGGCTGGGCACGTGGTAATACTGCGGCGCCAACACGGGCCCAGGCGTGAATGGGCACGCTTGGGCGCTACATCAGGAGATAGTCCGCAACCCAGTTGCCCGCGCAAGTCGCTGCACCCGCCATCAAGCCAGTGCGCACCGCAGATAGCCGGAAGGTGCCACGCAGCGGGCGTCCTCTGCAGATTGCAGTCAAGATGGGGATCAGCGTGAACACCACCGTCGTGCCGGCTATCTGCGCAAGGTACACGTGCCAAAGGTCCATGCTTGGCAATTCGACTTCCCCTCATCGCAACCATCATTTCGCTCGTGCGGCATTGAAGATGCCGCACACCTGATGTTTCGCACCTACAGACAGAACAGAATCGTTCTACGACATTGGCGTGCACGCCTGCAGGACATCCAACTGAACATAAGCCCAGGCAGAGCAAAAATCGATAAGAAAAATCTGCATGCCCTGGCCGCATTTTCTCTTTTCACTTGGAAAGACGTCAGAATCCTGGCCGGCGCAGCAATGGACGCACACGGCGCCGCGCCGCGATGTCCGGGTCAGACGCGCAAAAGCAAAACGCCCCGGCCAAGGCCGGGGCGTTTCATGATGCATGTGGCGCCATTACTGCCAGCGCCACCTTACCGGGGCATCAACGCGTGCCCATATCCGGCACGTTGCGGCTTGCCGCGCCGTTGAACAGCTGGCGCGGACGGCCGATCTTGTATTCCGGATCGGTGATCATTTCTTCCCACTGCGAGATCCAGCCCGGGGTACGGGCCAGTGCGAAGATGCAGGTGAACAGCGACGTCGGGATGCCGAGTGCGCGCTGCACGATGCCCGAGTAGAAGTCGACATTCGGGTACAGCTTGCGGCTGACGAAGTACTCGTCTTCCAGCGCGATCTTTTCCAGTTCCATGGCGAGCTTGAACAGCGGGTCGTTGTGCAGGCCCAGTTCGTTCAGCACTTCATAGCAGGTTTCGCGCATCAGCTTGGCGCGCGGGTCGTAGTTCTTGTACACGCGGTGGCCAAAGCCCATCAGGCGCACGCCCGAGTTCTTGTCCTTGACCTGCTTGATGAACTCGGTGATGTTGTCGACGCTGCCGATTTCCTCAAGCATCTTGAGGGCGGCTTCATTGGCGCCACCGTGGGCCGGGCCCCACAGGCAAGCCACGCCGGCGGCGATGGCGGCGAACGGGTTGGTACCCGAGGAGCCGGCCAGGCGCACCGTGGAGGTGGATGCGTTCTGCTCGTGGTCTGCGTGCAGGATGAAGATGCGGTCGAGCGCGCGCTCGAGCACCGGGTTCACCTTGTACGGGGCGCACGGCGTGGAGAACATCATCTGCATGAAGTTGCCCGAGTAGGACAGGTCGTTCTGCGGATAGATGTACGGCTGGCCGATGTTGTACTTGTAGGCCATGGCGACCAGGGTCGGCATCTTGGCGATCAGGCGGATCGCGGAGATTTCGCGCTGGTGCGGATCATCGATGTCCATGGCGTCGTGGTAGAACGCGCTCATGGCGCCGACCAGGCCCGTCAGGACGGCCATCGGGTGGGCATCGCGGCGGAAGCCGCGCAGGAAGAACTGCATCTGCTCGTGAACCATGGTGTGGTTCATCACCGCACCGACGAATTCTTCCTTCTGCTTTGCATTGGGCAGTTCGCCCTTGAGCAGCAGGTAACAGGTTTCCAGGTGGTCGCACTTGGTGGCCAGCTGCTCGATCGGGTAGCCGCGGTACAGCAGCTCGCCCTTGTCCCCGTCGATGTAGGTGATCTTCGAATTGCACGAAGCCGTCGACATGAAACCGGGGTCATAGGTGAACTTGCCGGTTTGTCCGTACAGCTTGCGAATATCGATTACGTCGGGGCCAACGGTACCCGTATAAATCGGCAGCTCGACGCTGGGGGAACCATCGGAAAACGATAGCGTGGCTTTCACATCGGACGGCGTCATGTCGGTTCCTTCTAATGCTGACTAATAATGTTGACGAAACTCAGACCGAACGCAGCAGGGCAATCACGTGCTGCATCGGGGGCGTGTCGAGCTCACCGTCCAGTTCCTTGCGTGCAAGAAGCAGGTCCATCAACTCGTTGTCGCTCAGCTCGAAGAGTTCGGAGAGCGAGGCCACGTCCTGGTCGGAGAGGCTTTCTTCGTAACGGTTGAAAAAACGTTCGACGATGATGTCGTTCTCCAGGAGGCCGCGCCGCGCGCGCCAGCGCAGTCGTGCTCGCCGGTGCGGATCGGCCTGGTGGGAGAAACTGGGGGAAACACTTTCGGTCATAGGTACCTACTTCCGGCGCGCCGGTCGGGTATGCGGTTTGATAGCCCGGACTGACGCGCCGCTTACAACAACCGCGCGGATCAGACCGAGCGGCGAACCATCAGCTCTTTGATCTTGCCGATGGCCTTGGTCGGGTTCAACCCCTTCGGGCAAACGTCGACGCAGTTCATGATGCTGTGGCAACGGAACAGGCGGTACGGGTCGTTCAGGTCGTCCAGGCGCTCGCTGGTCGCCTGGTCGCGGCTGTCCGCGATGAAGCGATAAGCTTGCAGCAAGCCGGCCGGGCCGACGAACTTGTCCGGGTTCCACCAGAACGACGGGCACGACGTCGAGCAGCTTGCGCACAGGATGCACTCATACAGGCCGTCCAGCTCGTCGCGTTCCTCGGGCGACTGCAGGCGCTCTTTCTCGGGCGGCGGCTCGTCGTTGATGAGGTACGGCTTGATCGAGTTGTACTGCTTGAAGAACTGCGTCATGTCGACGATCAGGTCGCGCACCACCGGCAGGCCGGGCAGCGGACGCAAGACGATGCGGTCCGGCAGCTCGAGCATGTTGGTCAGGCAGGCCAGACCATTCTTGCCGTTGATGTTCATCGCGTCCGAGCCGCACACGCCTTCGCGGCACGAACGGCGGAACGAGATGGTTTCGTCCAGCTTCTTCAGCTTGACCAGCGCGTCCAGCAACATGCGCTCATGACCGTCGAGCTCGACCTCGTACGTCTGCATGCGGGGCGCAGCATCCTTGTCCGGATCATAGCGGTAGACTTCGAAAATACGCTTCATTTCTGTGGGTCCTGTGGGTCCTACGCGGTGCTTAGAAGGTCCGGGCCTTGGGAGGAACGCTTTCCACCGTCAGCGGGTTCATCTTCACCGGCTTGTAGTCGAGGCGGTTGCCTTCGCTGTAGAACAGCGTGTGCTTGAGCCAGCTCTCGTCGTCGCGATTCGGGAAGTCGCTGTGCGCGTGCGCACCGCGGGATTCCTTGCGGGCAGCGGCCGAAATCATCGTCGCCTTGGCCACTTCCACCAGGTTGGCCACTTCCAGGGCTTCCACCAGTGCGGTGTTGAAGACCTTGGACTTGTCCTTCAGGTGGATGTTGTCGGCACGCTCGGCCACTTCCAGGATGCGCTCGACGCCTTCGTCCATCAGCTTCTGCGTACGGAACACGCCTGCATGCGACTGCATGTTCTTGCGGATGTCGTTGGCCACGTCCTGGGTGTACTCGCCCGAGGTCGACGATTGCAGCCTGGACAAGCGGGACATGGCGCGGTCAGCGGCATCGGCCGGCAGCGGCTTGTGCTCTTTCTGCTTGATCGCGGTCGCCACGATGTGGTTGCCGGCCGCGCGGCCGAACACCACCAGGTCCAGCAGCGAGTTGGTGCCCAGGCGGTTGGCGCCGTGTACCGACACGCAGGAGCATTCGCCGATCGCGTAGAAACCGTTGATGACCTCGTTGGGGTTGCCGTTCTTCGGCGCCACCACCTGGCCATGGATATTCGTCGGGATACCGCCCATCTGGTAATGGATGGTCGGCACCACCGGGATCGGTTCCTTGATCGCGTCGACGTTGGCGAACTTGACGCCGATCTCGCGGATCGACGGCAGGCGCTTCATGATGGTGTCGGCACCGACGTGCGTCAGGTCCAGCAGCACGTAGTCGCCGTTCGGGCCACAACCGCGGCCTTCCTTGATTTCCTGGTCCATCGAGCGCGAGACGAAGTCGCGCGGCGCCAGGTCCTTCAGCGTCGGCGCATAGCGCTCCATGAAGCGTTCGCCGTCCTTGTTGCGCAGGATACCGCCTTCGCCGCGCACGCCTTCGGTGATCAGCACGCCCGCGCCGGCCACGCCGGTCGGGTGGAACTGCCAGAACTCCATGTCTTCGAGCGGCACGCCTGCGCGCGCTGCCATGCCCAGGCCGTCACCGGTGTTGATGAAGGCATTGGTCGAAGCGGCGTAGATACGGCCTGCACCACCGGTGGCGAACAGCGTGGTCTTGGCCTCGAGGATGTAGACCTCGCCGGTTTCCATTTCCAGCGCGGTCACGCCCAGCACGTCGCCGTCGGCGTCGCGGATCAGGTCCAGCGCCATCCATTCGACGAAGAAGTGCGTCTTGGCACGCACATTACGCTGGTACAGCGTGTGCAGCAGCGCATGGCCGGTACGGTCGGCAGCCGCGCAAGCGCGCTGGACCGGCTTCTCGCCGTAGTTCGACGTATGGCCGCCGAACGGACGCTGGTAGATGGTGCCGTCGGCGTTACGGTCGAACGGCATGCCGAAGTGTTCGAGCTCGTAGACGACCTTGGGCGCTTCACGGCACATGAATTCGATTGCGTCCTGGTCGCCCAGCCAATCGGAACCCTTGATGGTGTCGTAGAAGTGATAGTGCCAGTTGTCCTCGCTCATGTTGCCGAGCGAAGCGCCGATGCCACCCTGCGCCGCCACGGTGTGCGAGCGCGTCGGGAAAACCTTGGAGAGCACGGCGACATTCAGGCCGGCTTCCGCGAGCTGGAGGGATGCGCGCATCCCAGCGCCGCCCGCCCCGACGATGACCACGTCAAAGCGACGACGCGGCAATCCTGTCTTGACTGCGACCATTTATCACACCCTCCAGAGAATCTGAGCTGCGTAGCCCGCACAACCGACGAGCCACAGAATCGTAAGAACTTGCAGCACGAGGCGCACGGCCATCGGCTTCACATAGTCCATCCAGATGTCGCGCACGCCAATCCAGGCGTGATACAGCAGCGACAGGATGGTGAGGAACGTGATGATCTTCATCCACTGGTTGGAGAAGAGACCTGCCCACGCTTCGTAGGAAGCGCCGTTCGAGAGCAGGAAGGCGACTGCCAGCACGATGGTGAAGACCACCATGATGACTGCGGTGACGCGCTGCGCGAGCCAGTCTTTGAGACCGTAGTGCGCACCGACGACTAGACGCTTGGGACCGATATTATTATTTGCCACGTTGACTCTCTCCTCAGAACAGGCCGAACAGCTTCAGGCCGAACACAGCGGTGAGCAACAGGCTGATGATCAGCACGGCAACAGCGGACTTGGCCGAAGCGGGCTTGGTCACGCCAACGTGCACGTCGAGCAGCAGGAAACGGATGCCGGCGCAGAAGTGGTGCAGGTAACCCCAGATCAGTGCCAGCAGAACCAGCTTGACGAAGCCGCCGGACAGAAGCGCCGAGAACTTTGCGAAGCTCAGTTCGGAAGTGACGCTCTGCTCGAAGAGATACAGGACGAAAGGAAGGAGGAGGAACATCAGAGCACCGCTTGCACGATGCAGGATGGACACCTTGCCGGCCCAGGGCAACCTGTAACGCGCCAGCTGCGTCACATGGATGTTCCTGAACTCCGGCCTGGCTTGTTTGGCTTCAGCCATGCGAGACCCCATTTTGCGGTAAACAAAAAACGAAACTACTGAGCGCCCTGGATGCAAATGGATGCAGCCGGAGCAAATCCCGATAATTTTAGCGCCTTTGTTGCGCGGCGCACCAATAATTTTCAGCTATCGCGCACCAACATGGCGTGCCCGACAATCGCACGCAACCATGCCGCGAGGTAATCAGCCTTGCTTTGCGCAACAGCGGCGCCCGCCGTGGCTACAACAGCAATAATCGGCATGGATTGCAATCCGGCGTATCAGCTCAAATCGTTCTGATAATAGTGCCGGGTGGTTACATACAGGCCGCGGCGGACTTCGACGGGCCTGTCGCCATAGGTGAACGAGACGCGCTCCACGGACAAAAGCGGCGTGCCCGCGTCCACGGACAACAGCGACGCGGTGGCCTGATCTGCGGCCACCGCGCGGATTTTTTCGGTCGCCCGGATCATGCGCGTGCCGAATTCAGCCTCGAACAGCGCATACATCGGGCCCTTCCATTCGGTCAGCTTCTCGGCAGTCAGGCCCTTGAAGTTGGTGCCCAGCAGCCAGATTTCGTCCAGCACGGTCGGTTCGCCGGAGAAAAACAGCACGCGGCGGATCTGCACCACCCCATCGCCGGTGCGGATGTCGAGCAGGCGTGCGATTTCGGCCGGGGCGCGCAGGCGCTTGCATTCCAGCACCTGGCTGGAGCCATAATGGGGCTCGCCCTCGTCCGGCACCAGGCGCAGGAAGCGGAACTTCACGCCATCCTCGTGGTGCGTCGTGACAAAGGTGCCCTTGCCCTGGCGGCGCGCCACCAGGTTCTCGGCGGCAAGCTCATCGATGGCCTTGCGCACCGTGCCCTGGCTGACCTTGTAGCGGGCCGCCAGGTCCATTTCACTGGGAATCATGTCGCCCGGCTTCCACTCGCCGGATTGTAGGCTCTGCGTAATGAGCGCCTTGATCTGCTGGTAGAGCGGGCTGAACGTTGGAGAGGCCGCCGCCGCGGACGGCTGGGTCCCGGCGCCGGACGTAGCGGCGCCATTATCCTGCACTGCAGCAACGGCAGTGCCGGCGAGGGACGGGGGCAGGGATGACATAAGCGAATTTCACCACAAAACGAGGAAGCACGTCCAGCCCGTCATCAAATGTCTTATGTCTTATATAAGACATATGAATTGACAATGGTTTTGTGCAGGCCTACACTCCCGCAGGTTTCACGCCGGCATCCGCTCTGGATGCAGCACCCCTCTTCGCAGTAGACTTACGCTTTGTCGCACCCCATGACCCGTTGTGGCTCCCTCCAGTCGGTATCGCTAGCAGCGCGCCGGTGGATTGCCGCTTGCCGCCGTGGCGACAAATCCGCAACCGGTGACGTCCGGACTACCCTCCGGCCTGCCACCGACCAGTTTCCCCCTCTTCTTGTTTGGAGAATTACTCATGGCTAAAGCCCCAATGCGCGTCGCAGTCACCGGCGCCGCTGGCCAGATCGGCTACTCCCTGCTGTTCCGCATCGCCAACGGCGACATGCTTGGCAAAGACCAGCCGGTCATCCTCCAATTGCTCGACCTCCCGCAAGCCCAGGCCGCCGTCAAGGGCGTGGTGATGGAACTGGAAGATTGCGCATTCCCGCTGCTGGCCGGCGTGGTGATCACCGACGACCCCAAGGTCGCGTTCAAGGACGCCAACGTCGCGCTGCTGGTCGGTGCCCGTCCGCGTAGCAAGGGCATGGAGCGCAAGGACCTGCTCGAAGCCAACGCACAGATCTTCACGGTGCAAGGCAAGGCACTGGACGAAGTCGCCGCCCGCGACATCAAGGTGCTGGTGGTCGGCAACCCGGCCAACACCAACGCCTACATCGCGATGAAGTCGGCTCCGAGCCTGCCCAAGGAGAACTTCACCGCCATGCTGCGCCTGGATCACAATCGTGCCCTGTCGCAGATCGCCGCCAAGACCGGCAAGCCGGTCGCGTCGATCGAGAAGATGTTCGTCTGGGGCAACCACAGCCCGACCATGTACGCCGACTACCGCTACGCGACTGTCGACGGCCAGAGCGTCAAGGACCTGATCAACGACCAAGCCTGGAACAACGACGTGTTCCTGCCGACCGTTGGCAAGCGCGGCGCCGCCATCATCGAGGCGCGTGGCCTGTCGTCGGCAGCTTCGGCCGCCAACGCTGCCATCGACCACGTGCATGACTGGGTCCTGGGCTCGAACGGCAAGTGGGTGACCATGGGCATCCCGTCGGACGGTTCGTACGGCATCCCCGAAGACACCATGTTCGGCTTCCCGGTGACCACCGCCAACGGCAAGTACGAAATGGTCAAGGGCCTGGAAGTCGACGCCTACAGCCAGGAAAAGATCAACATCACGCTCAAGGAACTGGAAGAAGAGCGTGCCGGCGTGCAGCACCTGCTCGGCTGATCCAGGTAGCGCCAATGACTAGACCGGAGCCTCGCAACGATTCACGAATCGGCGCGGGCTCCGGTTTTTTCATTCTGGCGCCCCGCCCTTGCCTCCCTCAACCACTATCCGATTGAATAAAGTGCATCCTTCCGAGGTCTTGTTCCAGGGCGAAGCCATTCCGACGCAGTTGCCGGTCTGCGACCACTATGCCGGCAGCGAAAAGCTGATGCTGAAATCGCTTGCCCTGCAACAAGAGCTTGGGCCCGTCTTCGATATCACCTTCGACTGCGAAGACGGTGCCGCCGTCGGGCTGGAGCGCGATCACGCCGAGTTGTGCGCGCGCCTCATCAACGGCCAGCAGAACCGCTTCAACCGCGTAGGCGTACGCATCCACGACCCGGCCCACCCGAGCTGGCGCCAGGATATCGACATCCTGGTCGGCAGCGCCGGCGCTCGGCTGGCCTATGTGGTGGTGCCCAAGGTGACCGACGTGGTCGAGGTCGCGCGCGTCACGGATCACATGAACCAGGCGGCCCGCGCCGCCGGCATCGCGCGGCACATCCCCATCCATGTGTTGATAGAGACGCATGCCGCAGTGGACCAGGTGTTCGACATCGCCCGTCTCGTCCAGGTGGAATGCCTCAGCTTCGGCCTGATGGATTTTGTCTCTGCCCACCACGGCGCCATCCCGGGCGAGGCCATGCGCTCGCCGCAGCAGTTCGAGCACCCGTTGATCCGGCGCGCCATGCTGGAGATCTCGGCCGCCTGCCACCGTCACGGCAAAGTGCCCTCGCACAACGTCAGCACCGATATCGAGCAGCCATCCCGCGCCGGCGACGATGCCCAGCGCGCCCGGGCCGAATTCGGCTACCTGCGCAAGTGGAGCATCCACCCGAGCCAGATCCAGCCGATCGTTGCGGCCTTCCGGCCCAGCGGAGCGGAGATCGGCGCGTCCAGTGAAATCCTGCTTGCCGCCTACGAGAACAACTGGGCGCCGATCCGCCACCAGGGCCAGTTGCACGACCGCGCCAGCTACCGCTATTACTGGTCGCTGCTGCAGCGGGCGCACGCCACCGGCGCCGATCTGCCCGGCACCGTGCTGGAACGCTTCTTTGCATGAACGTTGCCTGGCGCGCGCCAGGCGATGACCACGGTGTAACACAGGGTCAAACCCGGGCTGGGCTCGGGTGAGAGACCAGACAGGAGACGCGATGTCAGAGCAGCAGCCAGTCACGCAGAACGCCCCGAAGCCGAAGAAGTCCGTCGCCCTGTCTGGCGTGACCGCCGGCAATACCGCGCTGTGCACGGTCGGCCGCACCGGCAACGACCTGCACTACCGCGGCTACGACATCCTCGACATCGCCGAGACCTGCGAATTCGAGGAGATTGCCCACCTGCTGGTGCACGGCAAGCTCCCCACCCGCGCCGAACTGGCCGCCTACAAGGCCAAGCTCAAGGCCCTGCGCGGCCTGCCCGCCAACGTCAAGGCCGCCCTCGAATGGGTGCCCGCCAGCGCCCACCCGATGGACGTGATGCGCACCGGCGTGTCCGTGCTCGGCACCGTGCTGCCGGAAAAGGACGACCACAACACCCCCGGCGCGCGCGACATCGCCGACCGCCTGATGGCCAGCCTGGGCTCGATGCTGCTGTACTGGTACCACTACAGCCACAATGGCCGCCGCATCGAGGTGGAAACCGACGACGACACCATCGGCGCGCACTTCCTGCACCTGCTGCACGGCCAGAAGCCCTCGGCGCTGTGGGAACGCGCCATGCAGACCTCGCTCAACCTGTACGCCGAGCACGAGTTCAACGCCTCCACCTTCGCCGGGCGCGTGATCGCCGGCACGGGCTCGGACATGTACTCGTCGATCTGCGGCGCCATCGGCGCGCTGCGCGGCCCCAAGCACGGCGGCGCCAACGAAGTGGCGTTCGAGATCCAGAAGCGCTACGACAGCCCGGACGAGGCGCACATCGACATCTCGCGCCGCGTGGAAAACAAGGAAGTGGTGATCGGTTTCGGCCACCCGGTGTACACCACCGGCGACCCGCGCAACCAGGTAATCAAGGAAGTGGCGCGCCGCCTGTCCAAGGATGCCGGCTCGATGAAGATGTTCGACATCGCCGAGCGCCTGGAAACCACCATGTGGGATGCCAAGAAGATGTTTCCCAACCTGGACTGGTTCAGCGCGGTGAGCTATCACATGATGGGCGTGCCCACCGCCATGTTCACCCCGCTGTTCGTGATCTCGCGCACCTCGGGCTGGGCAGCGCACATTATCGAGCAACGCATCGACAACAAGATCATCCGCCCCAGCGCGAACTACACCGGGCCGGAAGACCTGAAGTTCGTGCCGATCGGCAAGCGCAAATAGCTGGAAAAGCGGCCTACCATGTAGCGAGGGAGCCCTTGCCCGGCATGGGGCCGCGCCGAATTGTGTAACCGATGGTAGGGGTACTACGCCCCGACTTTCAAATCGTAGAGAATAGCGGCGGACTTGTGACTGCCGGCCTTCCCGGCTATCCACCGCCTTTGACCCAACTCCAGAAGGAACCCACAGAATGAAGCATCTTGTCCTCGCCGCCTGCATCGGCGCATTTACGCTGACCACCGCCGGTGCTGCGATGGCCCAGGAACCGGCCAAGAAGGCCGCTCCCGCCAAGAAGGCGCCTGCCAAGAAGAGCACCAAGAAGACTGCCGCTGCAGAACCCGCGGCCGTCCCGAGTGGCGAAAAATGGCAATGCGAACTGGGCCATGTCCTGTACATCGGCGGCAACATGCGGCGCGATGAAGTCATCACCGTGAACTGGGAGGGCAAGGAATACCGCCTGCCGCGCCTGTCCACCGTCACCGGTGCCGACCGCTATTTCGACCAGCGCTCCGGCCTGGACCTGGTTGTGATCCCGAGCAAGGCCATGCTGTTCAACAAGAACGCCGGTCAACGCCTTGCCGACGAATGCCAGACCGCCGACATGCAGGCTGGCGGCTCGGCCCCGACCCAGGCTGGCGCGCTGCGCGCTCCGGTCGCCACCCCTCTGCTGGTTGCCCCGTCGGCCCCGGCAGCCGATGCCCCCCAGGCACCCGCCGCCCCCAAGCAGTAAGCAGTAAGCAGTAACCCTTAGCACTAAGCGGTAAGCAGTAGCAAGGGGTCGTAGCCAGGCATCATCTGGCTACGACCCCATGGGCACCAGGAAGCACAAATATCCGAGGGAATCCCATGTCCGCGCATATTTCGAACGTCCGCCCCGAACCGGACACGGTACTGGTCGACATCGTCGACTACGTCTCCAGGTACCAGGTCAAGAGCGCGCTTGCCTACGACACGGCCCGCAACTGCCTGATCGACACGCTCGGCTGCGGCCTCGAAGCCCTGTCATACCCGGCCTGCACCAAGCTGCTGGGCCCGATCGTGCCCGGCACGGTGGTCCCCAACGGTGCCAAGGTGCCCGGCACCCAATTCCAGCTCGACCCGATCCAGGCCGCCTTCAATATCGGCGCCATGATCCGCTGGCTCGATTTCAACGACACCTGGCTGGCCGCCGAATGGGGCCACCCGTCCGACAACCTAGGCGGCATCCTCGCCACCGCCGACTGGCTCTCGCGCAATAACGTGGCCGCCGGGCGCAAGCCGCTGACCATGAAGGACGTGCTCACGGGCATGATCAAGGCCCATGAGATCCAGGGCTGCATCGCACTGGAAAACTCCTTCAACAAGGTCGGCCTGGACCACGTGGTGCTGGTCAAGGTGGCCTCCACCGCCGTGGTTGCGCAGATGCTCGGCCTCGCCCGGGACGAAATCCTCAACGCGGTGTCCCTCGCCTGGGTCGACGGGCAATCGCTGCGCACCTACCGGCACGCCCCCAACACCGGCAGCCGCAAGAGCTGGGCTGCCGGCGACGCCACCAGCCGCGCGGTACGCCTGGCGCTGATCGCCAGGACCGGCGAGATGGGCTATCCGTCGGTGCTGAGCGCCAAGGGCTGGGGCTTCTACGACGTGCTGTTCAAGGGCCAGCCCTTCCGGTTCCAGCGCCCGTATGGCACCTACGTGATGGAGAACGTGCTGTTCAAGATCGCCTTCCCGGCCGAATTCCACTCGCAGACCGCGGTGGAAGCCGCCATGACCCTGCACGGCCAACTGGCCGCCTCGGGCAAGGCGGCAGCAGATATCAGGCAGGTCACCATTCGTACCCACGAGGCCTGCATCCGCATCATCGACAAGAAAGGCCCGCTGGCCAACCCCGCCGACCGCGACCATTGCATACAGTACATGGTAGCGGTGCCGCTGCTGTTCGGTCGGCTGACCGCCGAGGACTATGAAGACAAGGTCGCGGCGGACCCGCGCATCGACGCCCTGCGAGACAAGATCGTGTGCGTGGAAGACCCACAGTTCACCGCCGACTACCACGACCCGGAAAAGCGCTCGATCGCCAATGCGCTGACCGTGGAACTGAACGACGGCACGGTGCTGCCCGAAGTCGTGGTGGAATATCCGCTCGGCCACAAGCGCCGGCGCGATGAGGGCATCCCGCTGCTGGTGGAGAAGTTCAAGACCAACCTGGCCCGCCGTTTCCCGGCCAAGCAGCAGCAAGCGATCCTGGCCGTGTCGCTGGACCAGGCCCGCCTGGAGGCCATGCCGGTCAATGAGTATGTCGACCTCTACGTGATCTGAGTGATCTGAGTGATCTGAGTGATCTGAGTGATTTGAGCCATCTGAGAAAAAACAGGGGCAATTCGCGCGCGGCAAGGCCATCGGGGGCTGACGGGGTCTGCCGGCTTGGCCTAAAATCCACGCGGCACGTACCTTGGTTTAGGGATTCAGCAGCAAAGCAGTCCTGCAAGATCAATAAGCAAGAAAAGCAGTAGGCATGAACACGGCGCGCAACCCGCGCCGCGCGCCGCGCGGCAGTCCTGCTTCACCGGCAGCCGGCGGCGATAGACGATTTACGAGTCCAAGCAAGTCCGCACCATCCTTCGATTGGAGTAAGGCAATGCCCCACAATCTCAATAAGACTCTGAAAGAATTCAAGATCGGCCCGTCCGGCAAGGGCCAGTTCTACTCCCTGCCGCAACTGGGCAAGGCACTAGGCGTGGCTGTCGAACGCCTGCCGGTATCGATCCGCGTCGTGCTGGAATCCGTGCTGCGCAACTGCGACGGCAAGAAGGTCACCGAGGAGCACGTCAGGCAGCTCGCCCACTGGAAGCCCGTCGCCGACCGTGTCGACGAGATCCCGTTCGTGGTCGCGCGCGTGGTGCTGCAGGATTTCACCGGCGTGCCCTTGCTGGCCGACCTGGCCGCCATGCGTAACGTGGCCGAGAAAATGGGCCAGAACCCGAAGAAGATCGAGCCGCTGGTTCCCGTTGACCTGGTGGTCGACCACTCGGTGCAGATCGACCACTTCCGCGAGAAGAACGCGCTGGACCTGAACATGAAACTGGAATTCCAGCGCAACAATGAGCGCTACCAGTTCATGAAGTGGGGCATGCAAGCCTTCGATACCTTTGGCGTGGTGCAGCCGGGCTTCGGCATCGTGCACCAGGTGAACCTGGAGTACCTGGCCCGCGGCGTGCACAAGAAGGACGGCGTGTACTACCCTGACACCCTGGTCGGCACCGACAGCCACACCACCATGATCAACGGCATCGGCGTGGTGGGCTGGGGCGTGGGCGGCATCGAGGCGGAAGCCGGCATGCTGGGCCAGCCGGTCTATTTCCTGACGCCCGACGTGGTTGGCGTGGAACTGAAGGGCCGCCTGCGCGAAGGCGTGACGGCGACCGACCTGGTGCTCACCATCACCGAAATGCTGCGCCGCGAGAAGGTCGTCGGCAAGTTCGTCGAGTTCTTCGGCGAAGGCACGGCCAGCCTGGCATTGCCGGACCGCGCCACCATTGGCAACATGGCACCGGAATACGGCGCCACCATGGGCTTCTTCCCGGTCGACGAGAAAACCATCGATTACTTCAAGGGCACCGGCCGCACCGAAGAAGAAATCGCCGCCTTCGAAGGCTACTTCCGCGCCCAGAAGATGTTCGGCGTGCCCAAGGCCGGCGAGATCGACTACACCAATGTGGTGACCCTCGACCTTGGCTCCGTGGCGCCGTCGCTCGCCGGCCCCAAGCGCCCGCAGGACCGCATCGAGATCGGTAACGTCAAGTCCACCTTTGCCTCGCTGTTCGCCAAGCCGACCGCCGAGAACGGCTTCAACAAGGACATCGCGGAACTCGACAAGACCTACACCACGACCGACGGCTTGAACGTGAAGAGCGGCGACGTGCTGATCGCCGCCATCACGTCCTGCACCAACACCTCCAACCCGAGCGTGCTGCTGGCAGCCGGCCTGCTGGCCAAGAAGGCGGTGGAAGCCGGCCTCACGGTGGCGCCGCACATCAAGACGTCGCTCGCCCCTGGCAGCCGCGTGGTGACGGAATACCTGCAAGCCGCCGGCCTGCTGCCGTACCTGGAAAAGCTGGGCTTCGGCGTGACCGCCTACGGCTGCACCACCTGCATCGGCAACGCCGGCGACCTGACGCCGGAACTGAACGAGGCGATCACCAAGAACGACCTGGTGGCCGCCGCCGTGCTGTCGGGCAACCGCAACTTCGAAGCGCGCATCCACCCGAACATCCGCGCCAACTTCCTGGCCTCGCCGCCGCTGGTGGTGGCCTACGCCATCGCCGGCAACGTCACGCGCGACCTGATGACCGAGCCGGTCGGCACGGGCAAGGGCGGCCGCGAGATCTACCTGGGCGACATCTGGCCGACCTCGGAAGAAATCCACGCGCTGATGAAGTACGCGATGGACTCGAAGGTGTTCAAGACCAACTACGAGCAGGTCAAGAAGCCGAGCAAGCTGTGGTCCCAGGTCAAGGGCACCAAGGGCCAGGTCTACGACTGGCCCAAGTCCACCTATATCGCCGAGCCGCCCTTCTTCGAGGCCTTCGGCATGGAGCCGGCCGCCACCCAGTCGAGCGTGCGCAACGCGCGCGCGCTGGGCGTATTCGGCGACTCCGTGACCACCGACCACATCTCGCCGGCCGGCTCGATCAAGGAATCGTCGCCCGCAGGCAAGTACCTGCTTGCCAACGGCGTGCTCAAGGCGGACTTCAACAGCTACGGCTCGCGCCGCGGCAACCATGAGGTCATGATGCGCGGCACCTTTGCCAATGTGCGCATCAAGAACCTGATGCTGCCGGTCAAGGCCGACGGCTCGCGCGTGGAAGGCGGCGTCACGCTGCACCAGCCTTCCGGCGAAGAAATGTCGATCTACGACGCCGCCATGAAGTACATCGCTGAAGGCACGCCCACCGTGGTGTTCGGCGGCGAGGAGTACGGCACGGGCTCGTCGCGCGACTGGGCGGCCAAGGGCACCCAGCTGCTCGGCGTGAAGGCCGTCATCACGCGCAGCTTCGAGCGCATCCACCGCTCCAACCTGGTCGGCATGGGCGTGCTGCCCCTGCAGTTCAAGGGCAGCGACAGCGTGCAGACGCTCGGCATCACCGGCAACGAGACCTTCGACATTGAAGGCATCGAAGGCGAGCTGAAGCCGCAGCAGGATGTGACGCTGGTGATCAACCGCGCCAACGGCGACGTGCAGCGCGTGCAGGTGCTGCTGCGCATCGACACCCCGATCGAGGTCGACTACTACAACCACGGCGGCATCCTGCCGTTCGTGCTGCGTCAGTTGCTGGCCGCCTGACCGGCAAGCCCTGGGCCCTTCGGGGCCAAGGGGTGACGCCGCTGGCTGTGCGCCTCTTTTGGAGGCCATGGCCAGCGGCGTTTTTCTTTGTGGCGCCATCCGCGCTGGCCCTAAAGCGCATCAGCCGTCGCTTGTACCGGGCTTACCCCAGGTGTTGGCCAGTGTAAGTTCCACGCAAGCCTGCCCTGCCAAACTGGCCTGCATCCACAAAGAAAACGCCTTGCGCGGGACAGCCATGTCGGCCAGCCCCGCCAGAAACGCACAGGAGACACCATGGCAAAGATTTTCATCGCATTCGTCGTCATTGCCGGCGCGGCACTGTATATGCTGTCCAAAGGCGGCGACATTTCGATGGGCGGCGAGCAGCACGGCGTGGAAACCCACGCGCCAGAGGCTGCGCAAACGCCCGCGCAGAAGTAAAACCCTGGCGGATCCGCTGCTGCGCGGACCGGCCTGACGCAATGCAATACAGCCGCCCGGCGCCTGGCGGCTTTTTTTGTCAACGCAGCGAGTAGAATACCGTTTTACCGAAAAACGGATGATTTCGACTTATGGCAGGTTTTCGCCCCAAGGCTTCCCAACGTCTTTCGCCTGACGCCGAGCGTCTGGTGGCCGATGCGCTTGCGCTCGATGCCTCGGGCAGCCGCATGGAAGATGGCTACTGGGAGCGGCGTCTATCGCAGCGCCTGGGCCGGCTCCTGAAGAACGGCAGCCAGTCCGCGCTCGACGCAGCGCTCGAACACCTGTTCAAGCACAACGCCGACGCATCCGACGTGCTTGCCGAGCAAGCCGAGACCCTGGCCGAATCGGCTACCGTCGAAATCGACGGCGTCAGCTATGACGCCCTGCTGATCGCCGCGCCCATCCTGGCCCACACCCGCTACGCCATCCCGTCCGGCGCGCTCAAGCCCGAGCTGACGCAGACGCTGGCCGTGCACATGCAGGCGCATGTGCTGGCGGCCAACACCAAGATGGCGCTGTCGCCCTACCTGTACAGCATCGACCAGCTGCCGCGCACGCACAGCGACACCTTTGCCCTGACCTACAAGCTGGTATCGGCCGCCATGGCTGGCACCACGCCCAAGGTCGACCTGCGCGACCTGCCGGAAACCGCGCCGATCCTGGCCGATCCGCGCTACCTGCTGGCCGTGGTGGTGGCGCCGCACGAGCAAGCCCTGTTCCGCTGGCAGGAAGACGCCAAGGAGCACCATGCCGAGCGCAGCGTGTGCCTGGAGCAATGGCGCACGCAGGTGCAGCCCTCGATCGCGCTGCTGATGCCCGGCTGCGAGTTCGACCTGCTGCTGCCGGACGCCTTCTTCCTGTCCTGCCGCGAATCCGACAAGAGCATCCGCCCGCTGACCGTGCGCGCCGCCGTCAACTACCTGTGCGGCACGCTGGACGTGCCCGCCGGCCAGATGGCGGCCGTGGTGGCGGCATTTGGCGAGGAGGAAGTCGAGGAATACCGCGTGGGCTTCACCATGCGCGGCGAGAAGGATGTGATCTACGGCATCGTCTGGCCGGTGTACGGCCGCGAGTCCGGCGAGATCGACGCCAGCGAGAAGGACAACCCGCTGGAGCAGATCTGCGAAGAACTGCGCAATGCCGGCGTGGAAGACATCTTCCGCCACGCCGCGCTGTTCGACCCCGAGTATTGCGAAGACTGCGGCACGCCGCTTTACGCCGACCGCTCGGGCGAGATCGTGCACGCCGAACTGCCGGAAGACGCACCCACGCAGCAGCCACTGTTCCACTAGGCGTGTTCCACTAAGCGCTGCGTTGCTTCGCCCTGCCTGACCGACGGCCCGCCTTGCGCGGGCCGTTTTTCATTCAGCCGGCGCAAGGCGGGCTGACGCAGCGCCACAGCGCATGGCCGGACGCCGCGTACTTGCGCTCGAACGGCGTGATGGCCTCGGCCGGCTGCCACAGCTCGACCTGTGCCGGCCGGCCAACCAGCGCCAGCGCCTGGGCGAACTCATCGATATAGACCTGCCAGTTGCTGCGGCACTCCAGGTAAGCGCCGCACGCAGCCAGCGCCGGAAACACCGCATGCCCCTGCCAGCGCCGCCCCAGATGGCCGATCTTGGGCCATGGGTTGGGATACAGCACGTAATGGCGATCCACGGCGACGCGATCCGCCTGCAGTATCCGCCAGACGTCGACCAGGTCCGCACGCGCCCAGGCGAAATTGGCCGGCATCGGGCCGTCCCACCAATCCTTGCCCCCGGTCAGCCGCTTTTCCGACTGATCCACGCCGATCACAAAGTGCCCGGGGAACGCCGTGGCCAGGCGCAAGGTGCTCTCCCCCACGCCACAGCCGGCATCCAGGATCAACGGGGCCGCCCCGGCCTGCTGCCATTGCTGCAATGCAAGATCCAGCGCGCGCCGGCTCGGCTCGCCGATGGGCTTGCGAAAGGGCTCGGCCAGGTGGCGGGCCACGCGCGCCGCGAGGTGGTCGTGGACATCGGCCTGGGCCGAGGTGATGGTGCGGGAGTTGGCAAACATGGGCGGGATTCTACCCGGCTGCCGATCGATGCGGGATCGCCCGGGCTTGCGGTTTTGGCAACAGCCATGGACAAATGCCATCCACTGCGGCGAGCATAAGGATATGACGTCGATGTCGCACGCAGATGTCGTTTTAACGGCACAATGCGGGCAACCGGGGTGGCAAGCGGGCCGGCCAAGCGTGGCCCGCCACCCCATCTGAGAACCCGCCGCCGCCATCCCATCCTGGCGACGGCCCGTACGAGGAGCGCATCCCGATGACCGCCACACGCCGCACACGCCACCCCTACAGCCTCACCGCCATGATGCCGCGCCGCGCGCTGCTGCAGGCCGGCGCCGCGCTCGCGCTCGGCAGCGCCGCGCTGATGCTGTTGCCCGCCGGTGCGGCGCAGGCCGAAGACCTGCGCATCGGCCTGTCCGCCGATGTGACCTCGATGGATCCGCAGTGGAACAACGCCGGCCCCAACAATGCCATCGCGCTGCATATCTTCGAGTCGCTGGTGTTCATGGACAAGAACGCCCGCTTCATCCCCGGCCTGGCGCTGTCATGGAAGCCGGTCAACGCCATCACCTGGGAAATCAAGCTGCGTCCCAACGTGAAATGGCATGACGGCACGCCGTTCACCAGCGAAGACGTCAAGGCCTCGCTCGAGCGCCCCGACAAGCTCACCAACAGCCCGGGCTCCTTCACCAGCTACACCAAGCCCATCGCGCGCATCGACACGCCCGACCCGCTGACCGTGCGCCTGACCATGAGCGTGCCGAACTACGCCAACCTGGCCAACGACCTGAACAGCGTGCCGATCATGCCGAAGAAGGTAGCGGCCACGCTAAGCCAGGCGGACTTCGATTCGGGCAAGGCGATGATCGGCACCGGTCCGTTCAAGTTCGTGCGCTTCGCGCGCGGGCAGGAAATTGTGATGGCGAAGAACCCCGACTACTGGGGCCCGAAGCCGGAATGGGATCGCGCGATCTTCCGCATCATCACGGACAACGGCGCGCGCAGTGCGGCGCTGCTGTCCGGCGACGTCGACGTGATCGAAAGCGTGCCGTCCGCCGACGTGGCCAAGCTCAAGCAGAACCCCAAGTTCCGCATCGAGCAGCAGGTCTCGTGGCGCACCATCTTCTGGCAGATGGACCAGTCGCGCGACAACCCGCCCTTCGTCACCGACAAAGCCGGCAAGCCGCTGGGCAAGAACCCGTTCAAGGACGTACGCGTGCGCGCCGCCATCAGCAAGGCACTCAACCGCGACGCCATCGTCAGCCGCATCATGGAAGGCCTGGCCGTGCCGGCCTCGTCGATCGTCTCGCCGCAGATCTTCGGCCATCCCGGCACCAAACCCGATGCCTACGACCCCGAAGGCGCCAAGAAGCTGCTGGCCGCGGCGGGCTATCCGGATGGCTTCGGCCTGACGCTGCACGCCACCAACAACCGCTACCTGAACGATGCCGCCGTGGCACAGGCCACCGCCAGCATGCTCACGCGCATCGGTATCCAGACCAAGGTGGAGACGCTGCCGGTAGCGGCGTACTTCACCCGCGCGCGCCAGGGCGACTTCGCATTCGAGATGCTGGGCTGGGGCTCGGCAGCGGCCGACGTGGCGCTGCGCTCGATCACCGGCACGCCGAATCCCAAGACGGGATACGGCACGTGGAACTGGGGCAAATACAGCAATACCCAGCTTGACCAGCTGATCGAAAAATCGCTGACCACGGTGACCAGCGACAAAACGCGCGAGGAGAACGCACGAACCGCAGCCAAGTTCGCGCTGGCCGATCACGCCATCATCCCCTCGCACAGCCAGCTGGCGATGTGGGCGATGCGCAAGGACCTGAAGTACGAAGCCCGCACCGACGAATGGTCGCTGGCGCAGTTCTTCCACAAGCAGTAAGAGGCGTCTCACGATGCAGCGCTGGGTTTCGAACCCGGCGCCCCTTGCTACCTGGCCGCTTGAATCAGATCCGCAAGCCGTCTTCCTGGTTTGCGTTCGCCGCCCGCAATTTCTTCACCCAGTCGCGCGCCGGCAAGCCGGTGGTGTCCTCCACCACCTTGGCGCGCACCTCCAGTACATCCCACGACACATCGATCGCCGGCCCGTTGAAAGCCAGGGCAATGACATTGCCGTCATGCACTTCGGGAAACACCAGCACGCGGTTATCGAATGCCTCGCAGATCCGCACGATGTTCTTGGGAAAGCTGTCGTGGTCGCCGAACAGGTTGATGGTCATCACGCCCGGCGCCTTCAGCACGCGGCGGCAGGCCTTGTAGAAGGCGGTGGTGTCCAGCACCGGTCCGCGCGCGGTGGCGTCGTAGAGATCGACCTGCAGGACATCGAGGGCGCCGGTGTGCGCGCCGTCCATCACGTAATCCCAGGCATCCTGCTCACGCACGGTAAGGCGCTCGTCATCCTCGCGCAGGCCGAACATGCTGCGCCCGGCCACGATCACGGAAGGATTCAGCTCCACGGCAGTCACGCGCGCGCGGTTGAACTGGCGATGGCAGAACTTGGTCAGCGCGGCCGCGCCCAGGCCCAGCTGCGTCACGTGGAAATCCGGTGCCGACGGCGACAGGAACAGCAGCCACGCCATCATCTGCTGTGCGTACTCCAGTTCGATGGCATCGGGCTTGCGCAGACGCATAGCGCCCTGCACCCATTCGGTGCCGAAATGCAGGTAGCGCACGCCTTCCATTTCAGAAAAGGTCACCGGCGCGAAACGCGGGGTCATGCGCTTTTCCTCGCGCTGCGCGGCTTGCGCGCCTCGTGCGCCGCGTGCGCCGTCAGGGCTGCGCGTGCCGCGCGCAGGACGGCGCGAGGCCACGGCTTCAATCGATTTACGTTTGAGAAGAGTCATGGTGGTCAGAAAGAATACGTATAGGCGTGCCGCCCGCCTGGGCGGCACGTAAGTCGGTTCGGGCCGATCCGGGATCAGGCTTTGCCGAGCGCGCCCTGGGCACGCTGCAGCCACTCCCGGTTGTGCTCGCGGGCGTGGCGCGGCCAGTGCTTGCCGTCGTGCACGATTTCCGCGTAAAGCGCGTGGGCGCGATCGCGGTCGGCCGGCTCCCCGCGTGTCGTCAGCCAGTCGGCAAACAGGCAGCGCGCGGCGGCATCGCTGGCACAGGTCAGCGCCTGTTCGAATGCGGCCCGCGTGCCGGGCGCATCCGACGCGGCCAGCGCGCGGGCGTACAGCAAGGCAGGGTCGGCTTGCTGGCGGGCCTGGGGCTGGGAGGCGAACAGCCGCTCCAGTGCAGCCGCGGCAGCGGCATGGCCGCCGGTGGCGAACTGCGCGCGCGCCAGCCCCAGCAGCAGCGCCGGGTCGGTGGCGAACGGCCCGCTGGCAGCGGCTTCATAGTGTTCCAGCGCGGCCTTGGGCTCGCCGGCCTCGAGCAAGGCGGCGCCCAGGCGCATGCGGTGATCGACGGTGGGCGCGCGGTCGAACGCGTCGCGCGCCTCGCGCACCGCGCGGTTGGGGTCGACCAGTTGGCCAATGGCGCGCTTGGCGGCCCGCGCGCCGCGCGTCTGGCGCAGGCCGGGCAGGTAGATGGCAAAGAAATACACCACGCTGCCCAGGCCCGGGAAGGCGAACAGGAGCAGCAGCCAGTACATGTTCTGCTGGGTGCGCACCGCGTGCACGGCGAAGAACACCGCGATGATGACGTGAAAACCAATTCCTAGATACGGCATTGTCTATCTATCCTGCAAAGCGTTAGCCGGCGGACTCTCCACCGGCATGCATGGCCGCGATTGTGACAGAAGTGGGCGGCGTGCCTGATGCGGCATGCTACTTGCTACTGTCACAAATGCCTTTTACGGTAAGGTTGTTTTTGCGTTTACCTTCCGGGCTGACCTTCCGGGCTTACCTTACCAAAACCCGAGACGCCCCTTCCATCCAGGCCCTCCACGACAAAGGATCCGCAGATATGAGCTACATCCACTTCATCGGTGGTGAAAAAGGCGGCGTCGGCAAATCGCTCGTCGCCCGCCTGCTAGCCCAGCATTTTATCGACCGGAGCATGCCGTTCCTGGGTTTCGATACCGACAAGTCGCATGGTGCGCTGCTGCGCTTCTATGCCGACTTTGCCGCGCCCGCCGTGCTGGACAAGCACGATAGCCTGGACCCGATTATCGAGCACGCCGTCGAAGACCCGCAGCGGCGCATCCTGGTCGACCTCGCGGCCCAGACGCAGCACTCACTAGCAAAATGGATGGATGATGCCGACGTGCTGGCGCTGGCCGAAGAGCATGGCCTGACGCTCACCTGGTGGCACGTCATGGATGCGGGCCGCGATTCCGTCGACCTGCTGCGCCAGTGGCTCGACCAGTTCGGCGGCCGCATCAAGCTGGTGCTGGTCCTCAATGAAGTCCGCGGCGATCGCTTCGAGATCCTGGAAGCCTCGGGCGAACGCGCCCGCGCGCAAGCGCTGGGCGCCAGCGTGATGACGCTGCGCCACCTGCCCGATACGACGATGCAGAAGATCGACCAGCAAAGCACCAGCTTCTGGGCCGCGGTCAATCATCCGGATCGCGCCGCCACCGGGCTCGGCATGCTGGAGCGGCAGCGCGTCAAGGTCTGGCTGAACCGGGCCTATGGCGAGATGGCGACGCTGGCGTTGTGATGCGGAAGAACTGGCGGCCGGGGCACCATCGCTGCCCCGGCCGCTGTCGCCGAAGATGCGCGCGCCACGGCGCCAGCTCGTGCTGCCCCGGGGCTACGTAGCCCCCTGAATCCCAGCCCCGGCAGCCTCCAGTCCAGCAAGCGCCTGCTGCGTCAGCATCGGCTCGCCGTTCACTGCACGGGCGATCAGGGCATCAGGCTCCGCCACCGGGATTCCCTGCGCCTGGTACCACGCGTCGTCGTAGTAGGTGTGGCTGTAGCGTTCGCCGCTATCGCACAGCAGGCTGACGATAGCCCCCTCCTCACCCGCCGCCGCCGTCCGCTCGGCCAGATACAGCACACCGACGAAATTGGTGCCTGTCGAGCCGCCCACGCGACGCCCGAAGCGCCCGGCCAGATAGCGCATCGCGGCAAAGGACAAGGCATCGGGCACCTTGAGCATCGCATCGATACACGTCGGAATAAAGGAGCGTTCGACACGCGGGCGGCCAATGCCCTCGATCCTCGATCCGACATCCAGGCTCAGGCGGCTGTCCGCCTGGCCCGCCAGCGTGCTTTTGAAATAGTCGAAAAATACGGAGTTCTCCGGGTCGGCGCAAAGAATGCGGGTTCTGTGTCGACTGTAGGCTACGTAGCGGCCCAAGGTTGCGACGGTGCCACCGGTACCGCCGCTGGCAACAAGCCACGTCGGAACCGGGTGTTCCTCGTCAGCCATCTGCTTGAAGATCGACTCGGCGATATTGTTGTTGGCGCGCCAGTCGGTAGCACGCTCCGCATAGGTGAACTGGTCCATGAAATGGCCCCCGGCTTCCACCGCAATACGGTGCGACTCCGTATAGATGTCTGATGGATTGCCAACCAGGTGGCAGCGCCCGCCATAGAACTCGATCGCTTCGATTTTCGCCCTTGAAGTGCCCGCCGGAATCACAGCTACGAAGGGCAAGCCGAGCAGCCTGGCAAAGTAGGCTTCGGAGATGGCCGTCGAGCCGCTGGACGCCTCCACTACCGTGCCTCTCTCGTTCAGCCAGCCATTGCAAAGCGCGTAGAGAAACAGCGATCTCGCCAGGCGATGTTTCAGGCTGCCGGTCGGATGACTGGATTCATCCTTGAAATAGAAGCGGATGCGCGGATAGCCCGGCAGGTCCAGCGGGATCAGGTGCGTATCGGCGGAACGGTTGAAGTCGGCTTCGATCTTGCGAATCGCTTCGCGGGTCCAGTCTGAGCGTGGCATGGGAACCTTCACCGAAATGACTGCGAACAGAACAACTGCCTTGGGCGCCCGGACTATCTCATGGCGCGTCGATTGGCATTTCGAGATTTCGATCATAGACTGCCGAGCGGCGCTGCGGCAATTTACTCCCCCTCAAGAACCTCATGGACTAGGGACGGGGAGTCAATCGCCAAATGCCTGCACATCCAGATCAGGACGTACGCATTTACGACAGAAGCCTGCGCCACAAAGCGAGCTTCTGCTCGAAATTGCGCGCCGCATGCGCCGGGCTCGATGAGGGCAGCACGACCGTCTCATAGCCTGCCGCCGCGAACTGCGCGGCGAAACGACCCGACGTACCGCCGTTGAAACCGACGCGGCGCAACTCGGGCGCCAGGGCATGCAGGCGCGCGAAATCGTTGGCCTGCGGATAGCGGATATTGGAGTCCAGGCTGCCCTCGCGCACGCAGGCGCCGAGCACATCCCACACGCCGATGCGGTGGGCTAGCAGCCGCACCAGCCGATCTGCGTAAGGCAAGTCAGGCAGCGGCTCGCCGGTCAGCGCACCCAGCAGTGGCCAGAATTGGTTGCGCGGATGCGCGTAGTACTGCTGCGCCGCGAGCGACGCGGCACCGGGAAAGCTGCCCAGCACCAGCACGCGCGTGTGCCGGTCGATGACCGGAGGCAGGCCTTGCTGGAGATCGGGGGCGAGAATCGGGGGGGATGCGGGGGATGGGACTGGCATGGAATGAGTGGACTTGGCCCGGGGGAGGACAGGCGCCTGTGCAGCTTGTGTGCGTTAGCTTGCTGCTGGCGCCCGCCCTCTCCCCCGGCCCTCTCCCACAAGTGTGGGAGAGGGGCGCAAACCAGCTACGCTTACGCCAGCAGCTTGTTGACGCGCTGCACGTAGATCGACGGATCTTCCAGCGTGCCGCCCTCGGCCAGCAGGGCCTGGTCGAACAGCACGTGCACGCGATCGCCGAAGGCGTCGTCCGTGGGGCCGGCTTCCACCAGCGCGCGCAGCTTCTTCACCAGCGCGTGGTCGGGGTTCAGCTCCAGGATCGGCTGGGCGTCGGGCGCCTTCTGGCCGGCCTGCTTCAGCAGGCGTTGCAGGTAGCCGCTCATGTCGCCTTCGTCCGACACCAGGCACGATGCCGACTCGGTCAGGCGCAGCGTGACGCGCACGTCCTTGGCCTTGCCATCCAGCACAGCCTTGGCGCTTTCCAGCACTGCCTTCCAGTCGCCTTCGGCTTTCTCCTGCTCGGCCTTCTCGTCGGCGTCGGCCAGCGCGCCCAGCTCCAGGTCGCCGCGTGCCACCGAGACCAGTTCCTTGCCATCGAACTCGCGCAGGAAGGACAGCATCCATTCGTCCACGCGGTCCGTCAGCAGCAGGACTTCGATGCCCTTCTTGCGGAACACTTCCAGGTGCGGGCTCGACTTGGCCGCGGCCCAGCTATCGGCCGTGACGTAGTAGATCTTGTCCTGGCCTTCCTTCATGCGGCCCACGTAGGCAGCCAGCGCCACGCTCTGCTCGGCGCTGTCCTGATGCGTGGAAGCAAAGCGCACCAGCTTGGCAATGCGCTCCAGGTTGGCGGCGTCTTCGCCCAGGCCTTCCTTGAGCGCCTGGCCGAACTGTTGCCAGAAGGTGGTGTACTTGGCGCGTTCGGCTTCGTCCTCGCTGTCGGCCAGCGTCTCCAGCATCGACAGCACGCGCTTGGTGCAGCCTTCGCGGATGGCCTTCACGTCGCGGCTTTCCTGCAGCAGTTCGCGCGAGACGTTGAGCGGGAGGTCGGCCGAATCCACCACGCCCTTGACGAAGCGCAGGTAGGCCGGCAGCAGTTGCTCGGCATCGTCCATGATGAAGACGCGCTTCACATAGAGCTTGAGGCCGGCCTTATGGTTGCGGTCCCACATGTCGAACGGCGCGCGTGCCGGCACGTACAGCAGCTGGGTGTATTCGCTGCGGCCTTCGACGCGGTTGTGGGTGTAGGCCAGCGGCGCTTCGTTGTCGTGCGCGATGTGCTGGTAGAAGGCGGTGTACTGCTCTTCGGTGATGTCCGACTTGGAGCGGGTCCACAGCGCGCTCGCCTGGTTCACGCTCTCCCACTCGCCGGTGGTCTTGTAGGCGCTGGTCTCGGCATCCCACACTTCCTTGGGCATGCGGATCGGCAGCGAGATATGGTCGGAGTATTTCTGGATGATGCCCTTGAGCTTCCAGGCCGAGAGGAAATCGTCCTCGCCTTCGCGCAGGTGCAGCGTGATGGTGGAACCGCGCTCCGCGCGGTCGATGGCGTCCACCGTGAACTCGCCGTCGCCGGTGCTTTCCCAGCGCACGGCTTCGCTGGCGGGCAGGCCGGCGCGGCGCGTTTCCACGGTGACCTTGTCGGCCACGATGAACGCCGAGTAAAAGCCCACGCCGAACTGGCCGATCAGGGCGGCGTCCTTCTGCTGGTCGCCGGAGAGCTGCTGGAAGAATTCCTTGGTGCCCGAGCGGGCGATAGTGCCGAGGTTGCGGATCGCCTCGTCGCGGCTCATGCCGATGCCGTTATCGGTGATCTTCAGCGTGCGCGCCTTAGCGTCGGCCTCGATGCGGATCGCCAGGTCGGCGTCGTTCTCGAGCAGGGCCGGGTTGGCAATCGCCTCGAAGCGCAGCTTGTCAGTGGCGTCGGAAGCATTCGAAACCAGCTCGCGCAGGAAAATTTCCTTGTTGCTGTACAGCGAGTGGATCATCAGGTGCAGCAGTTGCTTCACTTCCGCCTGGAAGCTCATCGTCTCGTGCGGTGCGGTCATGGTTCTCCTCTTAACAATCTTGGATAACTTTGGCTGATCTGGCCGATCTGGCCACATCTGGGAATCTGGGCCATGTGGCGGGCCGGCGCCCCGGGGGGCAGCCAGCCGCCGTCAGGCCGGTGACCCGAAACATAGGGGCATCCGGCCGCTTTTCAAGACATGACCGGCCTAGCGCCGCTCCAGTTGGCGCGCCAGGAAGTCCAGCATGGCGGGGTCATGGCTGCTGGCCACATTGAAGCGCATCCAGCCGGACGGCATCTGGGAAGGCGAAAACAAGCTGCCGGGGGCGAACAGGTAGCCCTCCTCGTGCCCGGCGACAGCAATGGCGTTGGTATCGCGCCCCGTGTCCGCCCACAGGTACATGCCGGCGTGCTGGCCGGGAAAGAGCGACAGGCCCATCCGCTCGATGGTGCGCCGGGTCTCGTCGCGGGCGCGGTCGAGCCGGTTGCGCACCCGCTCCACGTGCTTGCGGTAGTGGCCTTCGGTCAGCACCTTGTAGAGCACGCGCTCGTTGATCTCCGGCGAGGCCAGGCCGGCCAGCAGCTTGCTGTCGGTGAGGCTGGCGACCAGCTCCGGGTGGGCGGCGATAAAGCCCACGCGCAGGTTGGCGGCCAGCGTCTTGGAAAAGCTGCCCAGGTAGATCACCCGGCGCAGCTGGTCCAGGCTGGCCAGCCGCGTGGCGGAGTGACCCGGCGGGCACAAGTCGCAATAGATGTCGTCCTCGACGATCAGCAGGTCGTACTGCTCGGCGAGGCGCAGCAGCTGGAAGGCCTTGGCGGCCGACAGGGAGGTGCCGGTGGGGTTGTGCAGCACCGAGTTGATCACCATCAGGCGCGGCCGGCGCGCCTGCAGGATGCGCTCCAGCGCCTCCAGGTCCGGCCCCTCGGCGGTGTAGGGCATGCCGATCAGCTGCGCGCCCTGGGCGGCGAAGCGGCCAAACATGACGAACCAGGCCGGGTCGCCCACCAGCACGGCGTCGCCGGGGCGCAGGTAGAGCCGGGCGATCAGGTCGAGCGCCTGCGTGATGCCGGAGGTGAGCACGATCTGCTCGGGGGTGGCGCCGATCTCCAGCTCGGCCAGGCGGTTGCGCAATTGCTGGCGCAGCGGCAGGAAACCCTGCGGCGTGCCGCTGGCCAGGAAATGGCCGCCCGGCTGGCGGCCCAGCCCGCGCAGCGCGCTGGCGATCAGGTCGCCGTCGAGCCAGTCGTTGGGGAGGAAGCCCATGCCTGGCGATTTATGCGGCTCGGTCGAGTGGAACATGCTGCGCAGCAGCCAGGTCACGTCGATGTTGCGCGCGCCGGTCGAGACCGGGGCTACCGCCGTGACCTGCGGCGTGCGCTCGCGCACATAGAAGCCGGAGCCACGGCGAGAATCCAGGTAGCCCAACGCCACCAGCCGCTCGTAGGCCTCGACCACGGTGAAGCGCGAGATGCCCTTTTCCTGCGCCAGCTGGCGGATCGAGGGCATGCGCATGCCGGCGCGGAACACCCGCTCGTCGATGCGCAGCCGCGCCCATTCGGTCAGTTGCTCCACCAGCGTCATCTGCGCCGAGGGCACCGGGTCGGGCATGCGCTCGGTGGGAGGCGGCATGACCAGGCGCAATGACCGCACCTGTTCGCCAGCCTGGGAGGCCGCGCCGTCCTGCTTGCCTGCCCCGGCTCCTTTATCCTTGAGCCCTGGCGCAACCGGTTCCCTGCTGTTCATGCCTTGCTCCCGCCACTGTACTGAGAATGTTCTGCATAACTGTATCGGTACTGTACCGACAACCTTGTCTACCATCAACACACAATGCCAATAGCCCTCGACCATCTCGTGATCGCCGCCCCCACGCTTGAAGCGGGGGCGCAGCATGTCGCCGACGCGCTCGGCGTGGCGCCCCAGCCGGGCGGCGCCCACCCTGGCATGGGCACCCACAATGGCCTGCTCGGCCTGTTCGGCGGCATCTACCTGGAAGTCATCGCCATCGACCCCGAGGCACCCGTCCCCGCCCGGCCGCGCTGGTTTGGCCTGGACACCGAGGCGGTACAGGCCCGCCTGCGCCATGGCCCCTTCCTGATGCACTGGGTAGCGCGGGTGGAACGCCCGACCGACCTGTCCCTGTGGCAATCGCAATACCCCAGGCGCATCGCACCGGTCATCCCGATGACCCGTGGCGATCTGCGCTGGCGCATCACCGTGCCGGAAGACGGCAACCTGCCCTCGTGGCCGGCTGACGATGCCGATGGCGCGGACCGCCCGGCGACGCCGGGCGACGGCATCCTCCCCACGCTGATCCAGTGGGATGTGTCGACCCACCCTTCGTCCCGGCTGCCGAACCAGGGCCTGGCGCTGCGCACGCTGCGGGCACGCCATCCGCAGGCGGCCCGGCTGGCCGAGGCCACGCAATGGCTGGGGGGTTGTCCGATCACCCTGGAGGCTTCCACCCTCGCGGAACTGAGCGCGGAAATAGAAACGCCCGACGGTGTGCGCACGCTGCGCTGAACCCGGCTCCGTACGCCGCAGCGAGCAAGCCACAAACAAAAAGCAGCAACCACAAGAACAACCGCCAAGGAGACCCTTTGATGTCCGCCACCCGCAAGCGCTTCGACGACAACGCCTACCTCGGCAGCTGCACCGCCACCGTGGTGGCCGTGCACGCTGACGGCATCGAGCTCGACCAGACCGTGTGCTACGCGCGCAGCGGCGGCCAGGCAGGCGATACCGGCACGCTCAAGCTGGCCAACGGCGCCACCATCGCACTGCTGGAAACGGTGTACGCCCCGGACCGCAGCCACATCCTGCACGTGCCGGCGCCGGGCGCCGCGCTGCCGGAGCCGGGCGACATCGTTGCCGTCACCATCGACTGGGAGCGCCGCCACCGGCTGATGCGGCTGCATACCTGCCTGCACCTGCTGGGTTCGCTGATCCCCGTGCCGGTGACCGGCTGCGGCATCTCGCCCGACTCGGCGCGCATCGACTTCGACCTGCCGGAATCCACGCTCGACAAGGCCGTGCTCACCGAGCAGCTCAACGCGCTGATCGGCGCCGACAGCCGCGTGCAGGTGGACCGCATCACGCCCGAGCAGCTCGCCGAGCAGCCCGAGCTGGTGCGCACGGTGGGGGCCGCGCCGCCCGCGGGCAGCGGCATCATCCGCATCATCGACATCCCCGGCGTGGACCGCCAGCCTTGCGGTGGCACCCATGTGGCGGCCACCGGCGAGATCGGTGCCGTGCTGGTGACCAAGATCGAGAAGAAGAGCCGCACCAACCGCCGCGTGGTCGTGCAGTTCGCTGCGTGAGGGAGCAGGACGACACATGGATCCCGCTCTGCTCACCGGGCTGTCGGCCGCCCAGTTCGCCGCGCTGCTGTCGCTGATGGCCGTCGGTGCGTTCACGCCCGGCCCCAACACCACCATCGCCGCCGTCACGGGCGCCAACTTCGGCCTGCGCGCCACCCTGCCGCACTGCGTGGGCGTGGCGTTCGGCTTTGCCAGCATCCTGGCGCTGTGCGCGGCGGGCGTTGGCGCGCTGATCCTGGCCAGCCCGACGCTGGCGCTGCTGGTGCATGCCGCCGGCGTGCTCTACCTGCTGTGGCTGGCGCTCAAACTCGCGCGCAGCACCGTGCTGTCGGACAAGCAGGTGCTGCGCCCGCTGTCGGCGTGGCAATCGGCAGTGCTGCAGTACGCCAATATCAAGGCATGGATGCTGGCGCTGGCGACGGCCGCCTCGTACATGGCCGGCGCGCAGTCGCCGGTGCATCGGGCCTTGCTGGTCTGCGCAGTGTTCGGCGTGTTCGGCTTCGTCAGCAATGGCGTGTATGGCGTGATCGGCGCCACGCTGCGGCAATGGCTGCAGGTAGGCCACCGCATCCGCTGGTTCAACCGTGCAATGGGCCTGGCGCTGGCACTCACGGCGCTGTGGATTGCGCTGGCCGGCCGGCCCACCCTGCACTAATTCAAACACCATGGCTGGCAAACCCGCCTCTGTCCGGCCTATCCATGGCGCGCCTGCCGACGCCCACAGCGGTGGCATGCTGCTCGGCTTTATCGGCGTGGCCGTGTTCAGCCAGACCTTGCCCTTCACACGCATGGCGGTGGCCGAGCTGGACGCCACCTTCGTCGCGCTCGGCCGTGCCGTGGTGGCGGCGCTGCTGGCGCTGGCGCTGCTGTGGCAGCGTGGCGCGTTTGCCAGCGGGCGCCGGCCCCGGGGCGGCCAGTGGTGGCGCCTGGCGGTGACCTCGCTGGGCGTGGTGGTGGGCTTTCCACTGTTCTCCTCGCTGGCCATGCGTGAAGTGCCGGCCGGCCATGGCGCCATCATCACCGGCCTGCTGCCCCTCGCCACCGCGGTCTTTGCCGCCTGGTTTGGCCGCGAGCGGCCGTCGCCGGCGTTCTGGCTGTCGGCCGCCGCCGGCAGCGCGCTGGTGGTCGCCTTTGCCCTGTGGCAGGGCGCTGGCGGGCTGCAGCATGCGGACTGGCTGCTGTTCGCGGCGATGGTGCTGGGCGCGCTGGGCTATGCCGAAGGCGGCAAGCTGTCGCGCGAGCTTGGCGGGCTGGAAACCATCAGCTGGGCGCTGGCAGTGGCGCTGCCGCTGTTGTTGCCGGTAGTGGCATGGCTAGGGTTGCAGCACGCCGGCCAGATCGCCGCCGCCTCGCCGCGCGCCTGGATCGGCATGGGCTATGTTTCCGTATTCTCGATGTTCATCGGCTTCCTGTTCTGGTATGCCGGCCTCGCAAAAGGCGGCGTGGCGCGCGTGGGGCAGATACAATTGCTGCAGCCGTTCCTCACGCTGGCGGGCGGCGCCCTGCTGCTGGCCGAGCCGCTCGATGCGGTCACGCTCGCTTTTGCGGTGGCGGTGATCGGCGTGGTAGCCCTTGGCCGCCGTACCGCCGTGCGCAGCGCCCCCTCGGGCTCCCTGCCCGCGCCCGCCGTCGAAGAACCCCACCCCACCCCGTTGGGACGATCCCACTGACTGGAGACCCTATGTCCGTCTATGACACCCTTGCCCGCCTCGGCATCGAACTGCCCAACGCCGGTGCGCCGGCCGCCGCCTACGTCATGGCCGCGCAAACCGGCAACACCGTGTTCCTTTCGGGCCACATCGCCCGCAAGGATGGCAAGCCCTGGGTAGGCAAGCTGGGCAAGAACCTGGGCACCGAAGACGGCAAGGCCGCAGCGCGCGCCATCGCCGTGGACTTGCTGGCCACGCTGCACACCCACCTGGGCGGCGACCTGAACCGCGTCACCCGCATCGTCAAGGTGATGAGCCTGGTCAACTCCACGGAAGACTTCACCGAGCAGCACCTGGTGACCAACGGCGCGTCGGAGCTGCTGGCGGAAGTCTTCGGCGAGGCCGGCAAGCATGCCCGCAGCGCCTTTGGCGTAGCGCAGATCCCGCTGGGCGCCTGCGTCGAGATCGAGATGATCGTCGAAGTGAAGTAAGCGAAAAAGAAGCAAGAAAGCAGTGTGATGTGAATTGAAATAAGGCTAGGGACCGGGGGATTCCCCTCCCCCTGCCGCCGACCCATTGAAGGCACCTCCCACCGATGCGCATCGACAACCTGCCTTTCGGCACCACCGACTGGTCTGACATCACCCCGACCCGCCACCCCGGCGACACCGGGGAAGCCCTCTGGCGCACCCGCCAGTTCGGCGACATCCGCGTTCGCATGGTGGAGTATTCTGCCGGGTATCTCGCCGATCACTGGTGCACAAAAGGGCACATCCTCTTTGTACTGGAAGGCGAGCTGCATACCGAGCTGGAAGACGGCCGGCATTTCGTGCTCCGCGCGGGCACGAGCTACCAGGTCGCCGACCAGGCCGAGCCGCACCGTTCGTCCACCCCGACCGGGGCGCGGCTTTTTATCGTTGACTGAGTCGAGCCAACTCGACTCCCCACACACCAAGAGAACATCATGAACTGGGCCATCTCCCGCCGGGCGCAACAGCTGACCAGCTCGGCTATCCGCGAAATCCTGAAAGTGACCGAGCGTCCGGAAGTCATTTCCTTCGCCGGCGGCCTGCCGTCGCCGGCTACGTTCCCGGTAGCGGCCATGGAACAAGCGGTGGCCCGGATCTTCGCCGACAACCCGCAGGCCGCACTGCAGTACGCCGCCACCGAAGGCTACATGCCGCTGCGCGAATTCATCGCCAAGCGCCATAACGTGGACGTGGAGCGCGTGCTGATCACCACCGGCTCGCAGCAAGCGCTGGACCTGATCGCCAAGGTGATGATCGATCCGGGCAGCCCGGTGCTGGTGGAAACGCCCAGCTACCTCGGCGCGCTGCAGGCCTTCTCGCTGTTCGAGCCGGAATTCGTCTCGGTGCCGGGCGACGACAAGAGCCTGCTGCCCGAAGCCCTCACGCCCGAGCTGACCGCCGGCGCGCGCTTCCTCTACGCGCTGCCCAACTTCCAGAACCCCACCGGACGGCGCATGCCGCTGGAGCGCCGCCTGGCCCTGGTGGCCCGCGCCCGCGAGCTCGGCGTGCTGCTGGTCGAGGACGATCCCTACGGCGAGCTGAGCTATAGCGGCGACCAGCTGCCGAGCCTGCTGTCGATGAACCCCGACGGCGTGATCTACATGGGCTCGTTCTCCAAGATCCTGGCCCCCGGCCTGCGCCTGGGCTATGTGATCGCCCCGCCCGACCTGCATTTCAAGCTCTGCCAGGCCAAGCAGGCTTCTGACCTGCACACGCCCAGCTTCACTCAGCGCCTGGCCTATGAAGTGGTGCGCGACGGCCTGCTGGACACGCACATCCCGACCATCCGCACCCTCTACGCAGCGCAGTGCCAGGCCATGCTGGATTCGCTCACGCGCCACATGCCCGAAGGCGTGACCTGGAACGCGCCCGAAGGCGGCATGTTCATCTGGATGGAGCTGCCCGAGGGCCTGGACAGCATGGAGATCCTGCAAGAAGCAGTCAAACGCAATGTGGCCTATGTGCCAGGCGCGCCGTTCTACGCCAGCAACCCGCGCCGCAATGCGCTGCGCCTGGCCTTTGTCACGGTGGCGCCGGAGCGCATCGAGCAAGGCGTGGCCATCCTCGGCACGCTGTTCCGCGAAGCCATCGCCAAGCTCGCGCCGCAAGCCAAGGCTGCCTGAGCGTCGCTTGAGCGACACGCATGGCACGGATACGCCTCCCGGCTAATACCGGGCTGGCGGGCTTCATGGCAAGATAACGGCCATCGCCCGTCAGTCCGGGCCGCGAACGCGCATGCAGTTGCGCATGCCCGGCCCACGCCTTAAGGAGAAGGTTTTCGTGCTGCGTATCTGGGGTCGACTCTCATCGATCAATGTGCAGAAAGTGGTCTGGTGCGCGCGCGAGCTGCACCTGGACCACGAACGCATCGACATTGGCGTCAGCGAGGGCGACCTCGACACCGAGGCCTATGTCCGGCTCAATCCCGACCGCAGCATCCCGGTGATAGAGGATTTCCGCGGCACCGACGTGGGCGGCGAGCCCTTTGTGCTGTGGGAGTCCAACGCTATCGTGCGCTACCTTTGCGCGCACGACGGCGAGGATAGCCTGTGGCCCGGCAACGTCAAGGCGCGCGCGCTGGCCGACCGCTGGATGGACTGGCAGACCAACGCCTTCAGCCCGGCCATGGTCGACGCGTTCCGCCACCTGGTGCGGCTACCCGCCGAGCAGCGCGACCCCGACCTGATCGCCCGTTCCCTGGAACGCACCGAACCGCTCGCGGCCCGGCTCGACGAAGCCCTGGCGCAGCGCGAATTCATCTGCGGCGACCGTTTCACCATGGCCGACATCCCGGTTGCCTGCGCCGCGCACCGCTGGCTGGGCCTGCCGGCGGCGCACCAGCCTCGCCCGCACCTGGAGCGCTGGGCAGCGGCCATGCGGGCGCGGCCTGCCGCCCGCACCATCCTGACGCTGCCGCTGGTCTGAGCCGCCCCCTCGCTACCTGCTTCGTCCGAATTTGCAGGTAGCGCTTATTTGCTCACTTCCTGGCTCGCTTACTTGCTGTTGCGCCCACCCGACATCGCGGCAAGCACCCCTAGCCCGATCAGCGCGCCGCCGGTCAGGTAACGGCCCACGGCCTGCGCGCCCCTGGCGCGGGAGAGCAGCGGCAACAGCGCCGCCGCGGCCAGCACATAACAGCAATCCGTGGTGGCGGCGATCAGCACGAAGGTCCCGCCCAGGGCAACGCTTTGCGGCAGCGCCGCGATGGCGGGGTCCATGAACTGCGGCAGGAAGGCAGCAAAGAACAAGGTGGTCTTGGGGTTGAACAAGGCCACCACGAAGCCATCGCGAAACACCCGCTTCAAGCCGGCCCCGCCAGGAGCCGGTGCCGCCTCCGTGGCAGCAGCCGGCCGCGCGCGCAGCGCGCGTACCCCCAGATAGACCAGGTAGGCCGCGCCGGCGTACTTCATCACGGCAAAGGCCAGCGACGACACCGCGAACAGCGCCGCCAGCCCCAGCGCGGCCGCCAGCACATTGACCAGGTTGCCCAGCACCACGGCCGCCACCGAAGCCAGGCCCGCAAGCCGACCTTGCGACAGCGTGCGCGCAACGATGTAGATCACTGCCGGCCCCGGCGTCACCGCGAGCAACAGGCTGGACAACAGGAACGCGGCAAGCACGGGACCGCCGGGAAGGATGTGATGCATGGCAATGCTCCTTTGGGTGTAGGAACGCCATCCCTGATGCCAGACCAGCCTCTTTATCGGCAGCGCCAGGGCACGAAAGGACGACCGCCACATTCTGCCACCACGGGCCCGGCCAGCACATATTTGCGTATCGAGTGGTTTGGAGTACTCTGCCCTATGGGGCAGGGAGTGCGCCAGCCTGCCCCCCAGGCAAACCCTGATCCATGAATCCGGCTCACTACGGTGGTGACCGGATTTAGGGCGGTGCGGCGGGAACCCATCCTTAAAATCGAGAATTTGTCGGTAGCGCGGCTGGGACCGCACGCCAGGACAAGAACCAGAACGGCAGGCCGGGGCAGTCAGAAGAGTACCTGCCGCATAACCCGAGGAGGATTCATCGTGTGGAGTCAAGTTTATGACCCGCTAGGCAGCATGGCGTTGTCAACGCTAGCTGCCGGCATTCCTGTCGCCGTACTGCTGGCTTCGCTGGCCTTCTTTCATTTGCAGGCTCACCTGGCCGCCGGGCTTGCGCTGGTGGTCGGCGTGATCATCGCTGCCGCCGTGTTCGGCATGCCTGCCGAGATGGCGGGCAAGGCCGCCGGCCTGGGCATCGTGTCGGGCCTGTTCCCGATCGGCTGGATCGTGCTGAACATCATCTTCCTGCACCGGCTGACCACCATCAACGGCTCCTTCAAGGTGCTGCAGAACTCGATCTCAGGCATTACCGAAGACCGCCGCCTGCAACTGCTGCTTGTCGCCTTCAGCTTCGGCGCCTTCTTCGAGGGTGCGGCCGGCTTCGGCACGCCGGTGGCAGTCACCGGCGCCATCCTGATCGGCCTGGGCTTCTCGCCGCTGGCCGCCTCCGGCCTGGCGCTGATCGCCAATACCGCGCCGGTGGCCTACGGCGCACTGGGCGCACCGCTGATCGGGCTGGCCTCGGTCACCGGCCTGGACCTGTTGCACCTGTCGGCCATGGTCGGCCGTCAGTTGCCCTTTTTCTCGGTGCTGGTGCCGTTCTGGCTGATCTGGGCGTTCGCGGGTTTCCGCGGCATGCTGGCGATCTGGCCGGCAATCCTGGTGGCCGGCGTCACCTTTGCCGTTCCGCAGTTCCTGGTGTCGAACTACCATGGTCCCTGGCTGGTGGACGTGATCGCCGCGCTGGTTTCGATGGGCTGCCTCGCGCTGTTCCTGAAGGTCTGGAAGCCCAAGGAAATCTGGACCTCCACCAAGATCCTGGGCCGCCATGACGACTCCAAGGTCGACGACCCCGAAGCCGTGGCTGCCGAAACGCGCGCCAATGCGGCTTCCGTCGGCATCTCGGTGGTCAAGGCCTGGATGCCGTGGGTGATCCTGACTGTCTTTGTCTTCGTCTGGGGCGTCCCGGAATTCAAGAAGCTCATGGATGGCCTGTGGCAATTCAAGTACCCGATTCCCGGACTCGACAAGGCTGTGCTCAAGGTACCGCCGGTGGTGCCCAAGGAGATCGCCGAAGCCGCCGTGTTCAACTTCAACGTGCTGTCGATGGCGGGCACCGGCATCCTGGCTTCGGCCGTGCTGGGCGGCTTGCTGATGGGCTATTCGGTACCGCGCCTGATCAAGGAGTACTGGGAAACCATCAAGCTGGTGAAGTACTCGCTGCTGACCATCTGCGCGATGTTCGGCATCGGCTACCTGACCCGCTACTCGGGCCTCGATGCCACGATGGGGCTGGCGTTTGCCCATACCGGCGTGTTCTACCCGTTGTTCGGCACCATGCTGGGCTGGCTGGGCGTCGCGCTGACCGGCTCGGACACGGCCTCCAACGTGCTGTTCGGCGGCCTGCAGAAGACCACGGCCGAGCAACTCGGGCTGTCACCGGTCCTGATGGCAGCGGCCAACAGCTCCGGCGGCGTGATGGGCAAGATGATCGACGCGCAGTCCATCGTGGTGGCATCCACCGCCACCAAGTGGTACGGCCACGAAGGCGACATCCTGCGCTATGTGTTCTTCCATTCGATCGCGCTGGCGGTTTTGGTCGGGCTGTTCATTACGCTGCAGGCGTATGTGCATCCGTTCACGCAGATGGTGATTCATTGAGCGGCTGTGTCGGGCTGCCATGATGAAAATGGCCCCGCCCTTTCGGGGACGGGGCCAGCGCGCTGACAGTAGCGGCAGCGATAGCCCGGTGCTCGCACCGGCACTCAGTCCTCAAACCAGTTCGCCAGCCGCAAGCCGTCCAGCTCGGCGAAATCCCTGGTATTGCGCGTCACCAACGTCAGGCCGTGCGCCATTGCAACGGATGCGATCTGCCCATCCACGAAGGGCAAGGTGAACCCAGCCCGCTCGCGCGAACTGCGCAGATCGGCATGGATCCGCGCAGCAGCGTTGTCATAAGGCAAGACAAGCAAGGTGCTGACAACGTCCTGTACAAAGCGGCCGACCGCGTCCTTGCGCTGGCCTTCTGGCATACGCAGCCAGCCATATCGAAGCTCGTGCCAGACCGGTGCCGGGATGGCCAGTTCGCCGTCAAATCGAGACAGGTTCGCCATGACCCCGGCATCCGGCCGTGGCCGCATCGCCTCGGAAACGAGGTTGGTGTCCAGCAACCAGCTTACGGCGTTCACCATGTGAAGTCGCGCCCCCCGCCGGCTTGACGCAAATCGTCAAATGGGCCAACTTCATCCTCAAGTTGTACATGCTCCTTACGCCACTCCATCAAGCGCGCGAGGAAGCCGTATGAGGATCCGGCAAGCTGCCGATATTGCGCCCAAGACATCAACACCGCCGCGGCCTGTCCGCGCCGGGAGATAAGGAGGGGCTCCTGCTCCCTCTCAACGTCGCGTAGCGCATCTGCCAGATGCGCTCTTGCCTCCGAGAATGGAATAGTCTGCATAGCGATGCTCCCCGCCCGACATGTACATTTCAATTGTACAACATGCCGTAACTGACAGATCCATCGCGTGATTGGCCGGGCAGGATATCCTGCACGGCAACAAAGTGGCGGCAGCCCAACAGGACACTCACGCCATCAACCAGTACGCCAGCCGTGCCGCGGCCCGTGCGCCGCAGGCGTCGCGGTCATAGAGCGGATTGAACTCCGCCAGGTCCGCCACGCGCAGCTTGCCGCTGGCGCGCACCAGTGCGACCACCTCCTCCACGACCGGCAAGGGCACGCCGTAGGCGGCTGGGGCCGAGACCGCCGGCATCACGGCCGCCGGCAGCACGTCCAGGTCGATGGTGAGGTAGACGTGATCGACCGCATCCATCAGGCCCTGCAGCTCGGCAAGCCGCGCGTCCAGGTGCCGCTCCTGCATCTGTACGTCCTCGACGTAGTGCACGCCAAGCGCATCCGCATGCGCGAACAGCGCGGCGGTATTGCCGAGACGGCTCACGCCCAGGCAGGCGTACTCGAAGCGCTGGCCGCGCTCGCGGCATGCCTGCGCGATCTGGTCGAACGGCGTGCCCGAGCTGCCGGGACGGCCGGTGCGCAGGTCGAAGTGCGCATCGAGGTTGATCACCAGCACGCGGCCTTGGTCGCCGCGCGCATCGAGATGCGCGCGCAGCCCCTGCCAGGTGCCCCAGGCGATCTCGTGGCCACCGCCCAGCACCAGAGGGAAGGCACCCTGATCCAGTTCGGCCGCGACCGCTTGCGCCAAGGCTTGCTGCGCGGTCTCGAGATCGCCATCGTTGCAGACTACGTCGCCGGCATCGTGGAAAGCTTCGAGGCCATGGGCCGGGATGCCGGCCAGAGCGCGGCGGATTTCGCGCGCCCCCCCGGCGGCGCCCGGACGGCCCTGATTGCGCAGCACGCCAGCGTCGCAGCAAAAGCCCAGCAGCACGGGCGCGCCGGGCACGCGTTCGGCGCCTTGGGTGCGCACGACATTGAACAGCCGGCGCGTGTCGCCCAGCTCGCCCGCATCGCTGCGGCCGCGCCAGACGCTGCTCGGCGCCGCGGCCAACGGATCCATCTCGCTCATGACAGGCGGCGGCCCAGGGTTTCCGGCACCATCGCCAGGCCGATCAGCGAGACCAGCCCGCACCCGATCACGTAAAGCGCAGGCGCATTGGGGTTGGCGGTGAGATGGATCAGCTCGGTCGAGAAGAACTGCGCGAAGCCACCGAAGATGGCAATGGCCACGCAATAGGCGATCGACAGGCCGGTGGCGCGCAGGCGCTGCGGCAGCACCTCGCTGACCAGCACCATCGACGCCGGCGAGGTCATCGACATCGGCACCGAGAGGCAGCCCACCACCAGCAGCAGGCGCGTCAGGCTAGGCTCGGCGTTGATCAGCACAAAGGCCGGATAGATCATCAGCAGCAAGGCCACGCGCGACCACAGCACCACCGGGCGGCGGCCAACGCGATCGCTCAGCCAGCCGGCGAACGGCGACAGCACCACTTGCACGCCGGCGGCCACGCAAGCGGCCCAGATGCCCAGCGACAACGGCATATGCAGCTGGCTGACCGCGTAGTTGCTGAGGTAGTACACCACGATGTAGGTCGACGACGCGACGCCAATCATCAGCAGGATGCTGGCCACCAGCGCGCGGCGGTGCTCGCGCAGCAGTTGCATGGTGGACCCGCTTTCCGATTCCGCGGCCGCCGGCGCGGTTTCCTCCAGGCGGCGGCGAATCACCAGGCCCACCGGGATCACCAGGATGCCGATCACGAAGGCCGCGCGCCAGCCCCAGGCCTCAAGCGCGGCCGGCTCCAGCACATTGCTCAGGAACAGGCCGACCAGCGCGCCGAACAGCGCCGCCAGCCCCTGGCTGAACGGCTGCCAGCTGGTATAGAAGCCGCGCGAGCGGTTGTCGGCGTACTCCAGCAGCAATGCCGTGGAAGCGCCCATCTCGCCGCCGATGGCGAAGCCCTGCACCAGGCGTGCAAGCAGGATCATGATCGGCGCCAGCATGCCGATCTGGGCATAGGTCGGCGTCACCACGAAGATCACCGAGCTCAGGCCCATCAGCCAGAGCGTCAGCGCCACCGCCGGCTTGCGCCCGACGCGGTCGGCGTACATGCCGATCAGCAGGCCGCCCAGCGGGCGCATCAGGAAGCCGACGCCGAAGGTGGCGAACGACAACAGCAACTGCCCGGTGGGATCGGACACCGGGAAATACAGGCGGCCGATCAGCGTGGCGAAGAAGCTGTAGACCACGAAGTCATAGAACTCCAGGCCATTGCCGATGGTGATGGCGGCGATGGACTTGAACCTGGACAGTGGCGGGACCGCGCCGGCATGCGGGGCCGCAATGCCGGAGACAGTGTTCTCAATGGACATGTTGTAACTCCGAAGCAAGAAAAGAGAGAGCCAAGCACGCATTAATCCGTGGCCAGGGAGCGTGCCTGTGCGGCCGGCATCCCGCCGCGCGGCCGCCCCCAGCACCACCACGCCACCACCAGCAGCGCCAGCCACGCCGCGCCCACCAGCAGCGCTGCACGGGTCTGCGGGAACCAGCCAAGCACGCCGAAGATGAACAGCATGAAAGCGATGGCCGCAAGCGGCGCCACCGGCCAGAATGGCACCGGGAATTTCAGCGCTGCCACCTCGGCGCGGCTCATGCGCCTGCGCAAGGCGAACTGCGACAGCAAGATCATGAGCCACACCCAGACCGTGGCAAAGGTGGCGATGGAGGCGATCAGCACGAACACGTCCTCGGGCATCACGTAGTTGAGCACCACGCCGGCCAGCAAGGCCAGCGCCATGACCACCACCGTCATCCAGGGCACGCCATTGCGCGATACGCTGGCGAAGACGCGCGGAGCCTGCCGCTGCACCGCCATGCCGTACAGCATGCGGCCGGCGCCGAAGATATCGCTGTTGATGGCGGATACCGCGGCGGAGATGACCACGACATTGAGCAGCGCGGCGGCCGAGCCAATGCCAAGCCGGCTGAAGATCTGCACGAAGGGGCTGCCCTCGCTGCCGATGCGATGCCAGGGATAGAGCGACATCAGCACCGCCAGCGTCAGTACGTAGAACAGCAGGATGCGCAGCGGCACCGCGTTGATCGCGCGCGGAATCACGCGCTCCGGATCGCGCGCCTCGCCTGCCGTGATGCCGATGATCTCGATGCCGCCAAAGGCGAACATCACCACGGCGAACGAAGCGATGACACCACCGATGCCGTTGGGCATGAAGCCCCCGTGCGCCCAGAGATTGTGGATGCCGGTGGCAATGCCGCCATCGGCCATGCCGAGGCCGAACGCCATGATGGCAACGCCGCCGCAGATCATCGCGACGATGGCGCTGACCTTCAGCAGCGACAGCCAGAACTCCAGCTCGCCGAACACCTTGACGCTGAGCAGGTTGAGGCCGCCGATCAGGAACACGATGCCAAGCACCCAGATCCAGCGCGGCACGTCCGGGAACCAGAAGCCCATGTAGATACCGAAGGCGGTCACGTCCGCCAGGCAGACGATGATCATCTCGAAGGCGTAGGTCCAGCCGAGCAGGAAGCCCGCCAGCGGCCCCAGGCCGGTGCTGGCGTACTGGCCGAAGGAACCCGCCACCGGGTTGCGCACGGCCATCTCCCCCAGCGCGCGCATCACCATGTAGACCGCGGCGCCGCCGATCAGGTAGGCCAGCAGTACCGCCGGCCCGGCCGCCTGTATGGCCGAGGCCGAACCGTAGAAGAGTCCCGTGCCGATGGCCGATCCCAGCGCCATGAAGCGGATATGACGGGCGCTGAGGCTACGCTGCAGGCCTTGCGACTGCTCTTGCATGTATTTGTCTCCGAATCTTTATTTTTGTCGCGCCCGGGCGCCGTCGGCAGCCCGCCGCGCAAGCCTCTGCGCGGCAGGCACCGCCTGCCCCGGGCATCATGCTCGCTGCCTCAGAGGCTGGGCAGCAGCCGCGCCGGCACCAGCGCGTTCAGCGCGCCGCCCGCCAGCAACTGGCTTGCCGTCTCGATATCGGGCGCAAAGAAACGGTCCTTCTCGTAGTAAGGCACCTCGGCGCGCAGGAGGCTGCGTGCTTGCTCCAGCTTGGGCGAGCTCTTCAGTCCCTCGCGGAAGTCCAGGCCCTGGCAGGCACCGAGCCACTCCACGGCGAGGATGCCGCGCACGTTTTCGGCCATCGGCCACAGGCGCTTGCCGGCGTTCGGCGCCATCGACACGTGGTCTTCCTGGTTGGCCGAGGTGGGCAGGCTGTCGACGCTGTGCGGATGGGCCAGCGCCTTGTTGTCGCTGGCCAGCGCGGCAGCGGTGACCTGGGCAATCATGAAGCCCGAATTGACGCCGCCGTTGGCCACCAGGAAAGGCGGCAGCTGCGACATGTGCCGGTCCATCATCAGCGAGATGCGGCGCTCGGACAGCGAGCCGATCTCGGCGATGGCCAGCGCCAGGTTGTCGGCCGCCATCGCCACCGGCTCGGCGTGGAAATTGCCGCCCGAGATCACGTCGCCTTCGGCGGCAAACACCAAGGGGTTATCCGAAACCGCATTGGCCTCCACGGCCAGGACTTCGGCTGCCTGCCGCAATTGCGTCAGGCAGGCGCCCATCACCTGCGGCTGGCAGCGCAGCGAGTAGGGATCCTGCACCTTGTCGCACTGCGCGTGCGAACGCGCCAGTTCGCTGGTGTCGGTCAGCAGGTCGCGGTAGGTGGCGGCCGCGTCGATCTGGCCGCGCTGCCCGCGCACCGCATGGATGCGCGCGTCGAAGGGCGCGCGCGAGCCGAGCATGGCCTCTACGCTGAGGCTGCCGCAGACCGTGGCGGCGGCGAACAGGTCCTCGGCCTCAAACAGGCCGCGCAGCGCGTAGGCGGTGGATACCTGGGTGCCGTTGAGCAGGGCCAGGCCCTCCTTGGCGGCCAGGGTCAGCGGTTCGAGGCCGGCTTGGGCCAGCGCCTGGCGCGCCGGCAGCCACTCGCCGTGGTGGCGGGCACGGCCTTCGCCCAGCAGCACCAGGGACATGTGCGCCAGCGGCGCCAGGTCGCCGGAAGCGCCCACCGAGCCCTTGAGGGGGATATGCGGATAGACCTCGGCATTGACCAGGGCAATCAGCGCGTCGATCACCTTGCGGCGGATGCCGGAGAAGCCGCGCGCCAGGCTATTGATCTTGAGCAGCATGATCAGCCGCACCATGGCGTCGTCGAGCGGTTCGCCCACGCCGGCGGCATGCGACAGCACCAGCGAGCGCTGCAGGTTCTCCAGGTCCTCGCGGGCGATGCGGGTCTGCGCCAGCAGGCCGAAGCCGGTATTGATGCCGTAGGCGGTCCGGCCCTCGGCCACGATGTTCTCGACGCAGGCCACGCTGGCGGCGATGGCCTCGGCGGCCCCGGCGTCCAGGCTCACGCGCAGCGGCTGCAGATAGGCCTGGCGCAGTTGCGCCAGGGTCAGTTGACCAGGTTTCAGGTTCAGCGCGTTCACGTTCAGGCTTCCTTCTTGCTGTTGATCATCGGCAGGTTCAGGCCCTGCTCTCGTGCACAGTCGATGGCGATGTCGTAGCCGGCATCCGCGTGGCGCATCACGCCGGTAGCGGGATCGTTGTGCAGCACGCGGGCGATGCGGGCGGCGGCTTCGTCGGTGCCGTCGCACACGATCACCACGCCCGAATGCTGCGAGAAGCCCATGCCCACGCCGCCGCCATGATGCAGCGAGACCCAGGTCGCGCCGCTGGCGGTGTTGAGCAGCGCGTTGAGCAGCGGCCAGTCGGAGACTGCGTCGGAGCCGTCCCGCATGCTTTCGGTTTCACGGTTGGGGCTGGCGACCGAGCCGGAGTCGAGGTGGTCGCGGCCGATCACCACCGGCGCCGACAACTCGCCGCTGCGCACCATCTCGTTGAACGCCAGGCCAAGCTTGGCGCGCAGGCCCAGGCCAACCCAGCAGATGCGCGCCGGCAGGCCCTGGAAGCTGATGCGCTCGCGCGCCATGTCCAGCCAGCGGTGCAGGTGGGCATCGTCGGGGATCAGTTCCTTGACCTTGGCATCGGTCTTGTAGATATCCTGCGGATCGCCCGACAGCGCGGCCCAGCGGAACGGGCCGACACCGCGACAGAACAGCGGGCGGATGTAGGCCGGCACGAAGCCCGGGAAATCGAAGGCGTTCGCCACGCCCTCTTCCTTGGCCATCTGGCGGATGTTGTTGCCGTAGTCGAAGGTGGGCACGCCCATCTTCTGGAAGTCCAGCATGGCCTGCACGTGCTTGGCCATCGACTGCTTGGCAGCCTTGACCACGCCGGCCGGATCAGTCTGCGCGCGGTCGCGGTACTGGCCCCAGGTCCAGCCCACCGGCAGGTAGCCATTGAGCGGATCGTGCGCGCTGGTCTGGTCGGTGACCATGTCCGGACGCACGCCGCGGCGCACCAGCTCGGGCAGCACCTCGGCGGCGTTGGCGCACAGCGCGATGGAAACGGCGCGGCCTTCGGCGGTGTATTTGGCGATGCGGGCCAGCGCGTCGTCGAGATCCGCGGCCTGCTCGTCGACATAGCGGGTGCGCAGGCGGAAATCAATGCTGACCTGCTGGCATTCGATGTTCAGCGAGCAGGCGCCGGCCAGCGTGGCGGCCAGCGGCTGCGCGCCGCCCATGCCGCCCAGGCCAGCGGTCAGCACCCAGCGGCCCTTGAGGTTGCCGTTGTAATGCTGGCGCCCGGCTTCCACGAAGGTCTCGTAGGTGCCCTGCACGATGCCCTGGCTGCCGATATAGATCCAGCTGCCGGCGGTCATCTGGCCGTACATGGCCAGGCCCTTGGCATCGAGCTCGTTGAAGTGTTCCCAGGTGGCCCAGTGCGGCACCAGGTTGGAGTTGGCGATCAGCACGCGCGGGGCGTTGCTGTGGGTCTTGAACACGCCGACCGGCTTGCCGGACTGCACCAGCAGGGTTTCGTCGTCGTTCAGCGTCTTGAGCGTCTCGACAATCTTGTCGTAGCACTCCCAGTTGCGCGCAGCACGGCCGATGCCGCCATACACCACCAGTTCCTTGGGGTTCTCCGCCACTTCCGGGTCGAGGTTGTTCATCAACATGCGCAGCGGCGCTTCGGTCTGCCAGCTCTTGGCAGTCAGTTGGCTGCCACGCGGGGCGCGGATCTCTACATCACGGAAGCGGGGGGTCTGGCTCACGGCAACTCCTTCGTTCAATAAGGCCAGCTGGAGAGCTGGCCTGTTTAGCTGTTCTAGGTATGTATAGTGTTGTATATACAAGCACAAAGAAATTGGGGTATTCCCGAGGACAACTCGCAGGCACAGCCAAGAAAGTGCGCTTGTGATTCCCTGAACGACAATGGCGACAGAAAGTGCTAACTGCTTAAATGCGGCGGCCTGTCGCCGGCACGCCTTGCCGTGACCGAGCCAATGCGCGGCGCGGATGGCGCCGCGCCCGGGCATGGCGCGCGGCCTGAGGGTGCGCGACCAGGCCCTGATTGAGTCCGGATCGCACATGGATCCCTTGCTGCGGGTGCGGATATCGACGCTGTATCATGCTACTGATCCGCCGCATGCCAATGGCATCGATACGGCCCTTGCGAGCACGTCGGCGCCCCGGATGATGCGGTCGCCGCGGAACCTGGACTTCCATGCTGATGCGTTTCCTGGAACGGCTGATCGACCCGTTCCGCCCCCTCCCCGACACCAAGCCGCCCAGCCAGATATGGCGCTTCTATGCCTATTTCCTGCTCGAGGTGTGGCCGGTCTTCGCGCTGCTGCTGGCGGTGGGGCTGGCCGGCGCGCTGATCGAGGTCGCCCTGTTCGGTTTTCTTGGCCGCCTGGTCGACCTGGCGCAGGCAACGCCGCCCGCCGACTTCTTCGCGCGCCACCGCGCCGAACTGGCGTGGATGGCGGTGGTGGCGTTGCTGTTGCGCCCGCTCTTCACCGGCCTGCACGACGTCCTCGTGCACCAGGTCATCAACCCGAGCCTGGGCAACCTGGTGCGCTGGCAGAACCACCGCTACGTGCTCAAGCAAAGCCTGTCGTTCTTCCAGAACGACTTTGCCGGGCGCATCGCGCAGCGCATCATGCAGACCGGCTTCTCGCTGCGCGATTCGGCGGTGCAGGCCGTGGACGCGATCTGGCATGTGGTGATCTACGCCGCGAGCTCCCTCTACCTGTTCGCCGAGGCCGACTGGCGCCTGATGATCCCGCTGCTGGCGTGGATCGCGTGCTACGTAGCCGCCATGCTGTACTTCACGCCGCGCGTGAAGGCGCGCTCGGTAGCGGCCACCGGCGCGCGCTCGCGGCTGATGGGGCGCATCGTCGACGGCTATACCAACATCACCACGCTCAAGCTGTTTGCCCACACGCGCCATGAAGAAGACTACGCGCGCGAAGCCATGGCCGACCTGACCGACAAGGCACGCCTGTCCGGGCGCATGGTCAGCGCCATGGATTTCACCGTGACCTCGCTCAATGGCATGCTGATTGCCGGCACTACCGGGCTGGCGCTGTGGCTATGGAGCCAAGGGCACGTCAGCATCGGCGCGATTGCGTTGTCGACCGGGCTGGTGATCCGCATTGTCAGCATGTCGGGCTGGATCATGTGGGTGATCAGCGGCATCTTCGAGAATATCGGCCAGGTCCAGGATGGCCTGCAGACCATCGCCGCGCCACGCAAGGTAGGCGATCGCGACGATGCGCAAGCGCTGCGCGTCACGCGCGGCGAGGTGCGCTTCGAAAGCGTGGGCTTTCACTACGGCAAGGGTTCGGGGGTGATCGAGAACATCGACCTGGTGGTGCGCCCGGGCGAGAAGATCGGCCTGGTCGGCCCGTCCGGCGCCGGCAAGTCCACGCTGGTCAACCTGCTGCTGCGGCTGTACGACGTGGAGCGAGGACGCATCCTGATCGACGGCCAGGACATTGCCGGCGTCACGCAGGAAAGCCTGCGCGCGCAGATCGGCATGGTGACGCAGGATACGTCGCTGCTGCACCGCTCGATCCGCGACAACCTGCGCTACGGACGGCCCGGCGCCAGCGAGGCCGAACTGCTCGCCGCGGCCGACGACGCCCATGCCGGCGAGTTCATTCCGCGCTTGCGCGATGCGCATGGGGCTACGGGGCTGGATGCGCAGGTGGGCGAGCGTGGCGTGAAGCTTTCAGGCGGCCAGCGGCAGCGCATTGCCGTCGCCAGGGTGCTGCTCAAGAACGCGCCCATCCTGATCCTCGACGAAGCCACCTCGGCGCTGGACTCCGAAGTGGAGGCTGCCATCCAGGAGAACCTGGAGACGCTGATGCAGGGCAAGACGGTTATCGCCATCGCGCACCGGCTCTCCACCATTGCGCGCATGGACCGGCTGGTGGTACTGGAGAACGGCCGCATTGCCGAGAGCGGCACGCATGCGGAGTTGCTGGCGCGTGGGGGGCTCTACGCGCGGCTGTGGGCGCATCAGACGGGGGGATTTGTGGGGGTGGACTAGAGTGGGTTGGTGGGGGGCTTGGGATTGATGGTG
>NZ_BAAILO010000161.1:68215-186081 GCF_054589115.1 Cupriavidus sp. 8B
GACATCCCCCTGCGGGGGCTGCCGGTCACTCTTCTTTGCGTCGGCAAAGAAGACTAACGAGAAGAAAGCCGACCTGCCGGGGGCAGAGCAATAAGGCTATTCGATGGGGGTGGTTGCGTCGTACGGCCCTGAGTGTTGGCTGGCGTGCCTTACCGGCTTTAGGGTCATCGCAACTGCATGACCTACGGGTCTCGCCGTAAGGCCCCTGATCGCTTTGCTCGGTGACCATTCCCACATCTGCCGTACGCGGTGCGGAGGGCCACGATGCTCCCCACGTTGCTGGTTTCGTGGTTTTGTCTCTGGCGGCGAACGCCCGGCCATTTGAAGCCCTGCCGTACCGGATCATCCGGCAACTTGCTCTCAGCGCCCCTGGTTTCGTGGTGGGCGCCGTGGCCCGTCCGCGAGGGTTCACGCTCGAACATCACCGCGCCTGCCCTCCGAGACAAAACCACGAAACCAGCCACACCCGAAACGGCGCAGCCCCTTGCGCCGCGAACGGCAGATGGTCGAACGCGCACCGCACACGAGGTCAGGGGCCCCACCACGAAACCCATGGGTCATGCAGTTGCGATGACCTCCAGGCCGGTAGGACACGCCAGCCAACACTCAGGGCCGTACGACGCAACCACAGAGGCAAAAACAGCCTTATTGCTCTGCCCCCGGCAGGGCGGCTTTCTTCTCGTTAGTCTTCTTTGCCGCGCAAAGAAGAGTGACCGGCAGCCCCCGCAGGGGGATGTCGTACGGCCCTTGGGTGCAAAAGCCAATGCCGCAAAATTCAAAGCCCAACCACAAAACAAAAGCCAACGGTTCTGCCCTTGCCCCAACCAGCCAACACCACATCACCCATCCAAAATCAGACTCAAACCAACCCCAACAACCCCGCCCCAGCCCCCAACGCCACCAGCACCAGCGGATGCACCTTAGTCTTCAGCATCAGCACGATAGTGACCACCGTCACTGCCACCGCGGTCCAGCGGTGATCGACGCTCGCAGCAAGGATCCAGCCCGTTGCGAACAGCAGGCCAATGGTCAGCGTAGCAAGGCCGCGCCGGATCAGGCCGGGCCAGCGCGCCTGCGGTGAGCGGCCCGCAAAGTACTCGAAGCCGAGCGCGATCACGCTGGACGGCCCGCAGATGCCCATCATGCCGACGATGGCGCCGGCCAGGCCCGCCACCTGCCAGCCGAACAACGCGACGAACAGGATGTTGGGCCCGGGCGCGGCCTGCGAGATGGCGTACATGGCGGAGAACTGCGCGTCGCTCATCCAAGCGTTCGACTCCACCAGGAAGCGATGCATGTCGGGGATCGTGGTGCTGGCCCCGCCAATGGCAAGGAACGACAGCATCAGGAAATGCGTGAGCAGGCCGGAAAGCACGTTCGGTGAGCTCATGGCTGCGGCTCCCTGGTCACGGGCGGCACGGGGTCGATGCCATCATCGCTGGACGGCATGGCCGGCATGGAAGACGCCTCGATAGCAGCCGGCACCAGCGGCACCAGCGGCGCCTGCGCGCGCCGCGCAGGCTGCTCGCTGCGCCACTCCAGCACCAGGCCCATCGGCACCAGCACCGCCATCACCGGCACCAGCGGCCAGCGCAACAGCCCGATGCCGACAAACGCCGCGCCACCGATCATCAACCCGCGCACGGTGCGCGGCTGGCTCTGCGCCAGCTTGAAGCCAGTCGACAGCACCAGGCCCGCCGACACCGCCGTCATGCCCGTGAGCATGCGCTGCACCGCCGCCACGTCGCGGTAGTGCTCGTACAGCAGCATCAGCGCCAGCACGCCCACCATCGGCACCATCACCAGGCCCGCAAAGGCCGCCAGCGCGCCGCGCAGCCCGGCAAAGCGCAGGCCCAGCATCAGCGCGAGGTTGATCACGTTGGGGCCGGGCAGCACCTGCCCGAGGCTGAGGAGCTCGACGAAATCGCGGTCGCCGAGCCAGCGGTTGCGGTCCACCACGGCGCGCCGCACGAAGGGCAGCACGCCGCCGAAGCCGGACAGCCCCATGCGCGCAAATTCGATGAACAGGCGCCGCGGCGTGGGCGGGGGTGCTAGCGCTACCATCGGATCGTCGCCGGCGGGGGAAGGAGTAACGGGCATCGTGTGTAACGGGAGAGGCATGGCCGCCCGGGCGGTCCGGCATGCCGGTAAAGAAAAAAGCCCCGCGCATTGTCGCGCAGGGCCAGTTCGGGTTGACGCGGCTTAGTTGCCGCTCGCCGGAGGCACGATCCGTACCGGCTCGATGCTTGGCTCCTTGAGCCTGAGATCGAGCGCACGGCCCTTGCGGGCGCGCTTGCCGACATAAGGCAGCAGCAACTGGCCGTAGAGCTTCTGCGAGCTCGGCTTGCCGCCGCGCCCGGCACCGGACACCACCAGGCCCGGCGCGCCCACTGCGATCGCCTGCAACAGCGTCTCCTTGGGCTCCAGCTCCATCAGGATCACGCCGCGGCCACCGGCCGAGAGCGACTTGATCTCGTCGAGCGAAACCAGCAGCATGCGGCCGTTGGCCGACAGGCAGGCCACGTGCGTGGCTTCCTCGCCGATCGGCGCGGGCACCAGCGGCGCATCGCCTTCGTCCAGCGTCAGGTAGGCGCGGCCGCCCTTCTGCCGGCTGACCATATCGCCCACCTTGGTCTGGAAGCCGTTGCCGCCGCGCGTGGCGATCAGCAAGCGCTGGTCGACGCTGCCGGCAAAAGTGTGGGCGATCTGGCTGCCAGGCTGCAGCTCGATCAGCGTGGTCACGGGCACGCCGTCGCCACGCCCGCCGGGCAGACCGGCCACCGGCACCGTGTAAGCGCGGCCATTGGTGCCGAACACCAGCATCACGTCCACGCTGCGGCACTCGAAAGTGCCATAGAGCGCATCACCCGCCTTGAAGGTGAACTGCTGGGCGTCATGGCCGTGGCCCTGGCGCGTGCGCACCCAGCCCTTCTGCGAGACCACCACGGTGACGGGCTCGTCGACCACGCGCACTTCGGCGTTGGCGCGGCGCTCCTCCTGGATCAGCGTGCGGCGCGGATCCTTGTCCTCCGGGCTGTATTGCTTGGCGTCGGTCTCGATCTCCTTGATGATGCGCCGGCGCATCATGGTCTCGGACTTGAGCAGCACATCCAGCTCGGCCTGCTCGTCGCGCAGGCTCTTGAGCTCCTGCTCGATGCGCAGCGCCTCCAGCCTGGCCAGCTGGCGCAGGCGGATTTCCAGGATGTCCTCGGCCTGGCGGTCCGACAGGCCAAAGGCCTGCATCAGCGCCGGCTTGGGCTCGTCGCTCTCGCGGATGATGCGGATCACCTCGTCGATATTGAGCAGCACCAGCATCCGGCCTTCCAGGATGTGGATGCGGTCTTCGACCTTGCCCAGGCGATGGCGCGTGCGGCGGGTGACGGTGGCAAAGCGAAAGGCGATCCACTCGCGCAGGATGTCGGCCAGGCCCTTCTGGCGAGGGCGGCCATCGGTGCCGATCATCACCAGGTTGATCGACGCGCCGGACTCCAGGCTGGTGTGCGCCAGCAGCGTCTGGATGAATTCCTGCTGCTCGATGTTCTTGCTCTTGGGCTCGAACACCAGCCGCACCGGCGCGTTCTTGCCGGACTCGTCGCGCACCGCGTCGAGCACAGCCAGCATGCCTTGCTTGAGCTGCAGCTGCTCGGGCGTGAGTGACTTCTTGCCCGTGCGCACCTTCGGGTTGGTGATTTCCTCGATCTCTTCGAGCACCTTCTGCGACGAGGTGCTCGGCGGCAGCTCTGTCACCACCAGTTGCCACTGGCCGCGCGCCATTTCCTCGATGATCCAGCGCGCGCGCACTTTCAGGCTGCCGCGGCCATTCTCGTAGATCTGCGCGATGTCGGCCGCCGGCGAAATGATCTGGCCGCCGCCCGGATAGTCCGGCCCCGGCATCAGCGCCATCAACTCGGCCAGCGTGATGTTGGGGTTGCGGATCATCGCCACGGTGGCTGCCGCCACTTCGCGCAGGTTGTGCGGCGGCACCTCGGTGGCCATGCCCACGGCAATGCCCGATGCGCCGTTGAGCAGCACAAAGGGCAGGCGCGCCGGCATCAGCTTGGGCTCTTCCATCGAGCCGTCGTAGTTGGGGATGAAGTCCACCGTGCCCTGGTCGATCTCGTCGAGCAGCAGGCGCGCGATCGGCGTGAGCCGGGCTTCGGTGTATCGCATGGCCGCCGCGCCGTCGCCGTCGCGCGAGCCGAAGTTGCCCTGGCCGTCGATCAGCGGGTAGCGCAGCGAGAAGTCCTGCGCCAGGCGCACCAGCGCGTCGTAGGCCGACTGGTCGCCGTGCGGGTGGAATTTACCCAGCACGTCGCCCACCACGCGCGCCGACTTGACCGGCTTGGCGTCGGAGCGCAGGCCCATCTCGTGCATGGCGTACAGGATGCGGCGCTGCACTGGCTTCTGGCCGTCGGCCACTTCCGGCAGCGCGCGGCCCTTGACCACGCTGATGGCGTAGTCGAGATAGGCGCGCTCGGCATAGTGCGCCAGGGTCAGCGAGTCCGCTCCGTTGTCGGGCGAACCTGGGTCAAACGGAATGTCTTGTTGTTCCATGGATTGGCAAGAAGACGGCGCACCGCATCGTTGGCCGGTGCGCCGGTTGCATGTTGTTCGTTATGGTGTTCGGGATGGGATCAAGGCATGTTGCGGCGGCCGCCGATCACCATCTTGACGCGATTGACTCCCGCCCCGCCGAACCCCGCGGGCGCGCCGCCCGGACGGTAGAAGCGATAGAACTGCAGCACCGTGCTGACATATTGCTGGGTCTCGGGGAAAGGCGGAATCTTGTTGTTGTAGCGCTGCACCGCGCCCTCGCCCGCGTTGTACGCGGCCAGCACCAGTTCGAGGTCATTGGGGAACAGCTCCATCAGCCAGCGCAGGTAGCGCACGCCGGCCGAGATATTGGTGCGCGGGTCGGCCAGCTTCTGCTCGACCGTGCGCCGGGCATCGGCGCTCACGCCAAAACGCGCGCCGGTGTCGGGAATCACCTGCATCAGCCCGATCGCGCCCTTGGGCGAGACCGCGCCGGCATTGAAGCCGGACTCTACCGCCATCACTGCCTTGACCAGCGCGGGATCGACATTCTGCGCCGCCGCGATCTGGCGGATCATGGGCTCGACCGTGGCGATATTGGGATGGTTGACGACATAGCGGTAAAGCTTGTGCGTCTCCAGGTCGATCTGGCTGCCAGCGCCGGCACCCGCGCCAGCCCGGTAAGGCAGCGGGCTCTTGAGCTCGCCGCCGTTCTTCATGAACAGGGTGTAGCGCTCGTCCAGCTTCTCGTCCGAGAAATGCGCCACGCCGTCATCGTCGATATAGCCATACAGCGCCGCGTGGGCCGCAGGCATGAAGCCCAGGCAGGCCAGCAGCATGCCGGCGGCAATCCATTGCCGGGGACGGGTGCTGCCAGGTCTGGTCTTGGCCATCGGGACTCCTTGCGTCATGCAGGTATCGATCGGTTCGAACGTGGTGCGCCGGGATACATCAGATATCGGCAACCACTTCGTTGCCGCGCTCCTCGAGCCAGGTGCGCCGCTGCGCGGCTTCGCCCTTGCCCATCAGCATATTCATCACGCCCACGGTCTGCGGCAGGTCGAAATGGCCGAGCGCCACCGGCAACAGGCGGCGCGTGTCGGGATTCATGGTGGTTTCCCACAGCTGTTCGGCATTCATCTCGCCCAGGCCCTTGAAGCGCGAGATCTGCCAGCCGCCGTCCTTGATGCCATCCTTCATCAGCTTGTCCTGGATGGCCACCAGTTCGCCGTCGTCCAGCGCATAGAGCTTCTGGGCCGGCTTCTTGCCACGTGCAGGCGCATCCACCCGGTACAGCGGCGGGCGGGCCACGCACACGTTGCCGTTGTCGATCAGCCTGGGGAAATGCTTGAAGAACAAGGTCAGTAATAGCACCTGGATGTGCGCACCGTCCACGTCAGCGTCGGACAAGATACAGATCTTTCCGTAGCGCAGGTTGGACAGGTCGGGCTCGTCGCTGGGGCCGTGCGGGTCCACGCCGATCGCGACCGCGATGTCGTGCACCTCGTTGTTGGCGAACAGGCGGTCGCGCTCGGTCTCCCAGGTGTTGAGCACCTTGCCGCGCAGCGGCAGGATGGCCTGGAACTCCTTGTCGCGCCCCATCTTGGCCGAGCCGCCGGCGGAATCGCCCTCGACCAGGAAAAGTTCGTTGCGGGTGACGTCGGTGGATTCGCAATCGGTCAGCTTGCCCGGTAGCACGGCCACGCCGGAGCCCTTCTTCTTTTCCACCTTTTGCGCCGCGCGCGTGCGCGCCTGCGCCTGGCGGATCACCAGCTCGGCCAGCTTCTTGCCGTACTCAACGTGATGATTGAGCCACAATTCCAGTGCGGGACGGCTGAAGGTGGACACCAGCTTCACCGCGTCGCGGCTGTTCAGCCGCTCCTTGATCTGGCCCTGGAACTGCGGGTCCAGCACCTTGGCGGACAGCACGAACGAGGCGCGGGCGAACACGTCTTCGCTCATCAGCTTCACGCCCTTGGGCTGCAAGGCGTGCATCTCGATAAAGCTCTTGACCGCCTGGAACAGGCCTTCGCGCAGGCCGGACTCGTGCGTGCCACCGGCCGGGGTCGGGATCAGGTTGACATAGGATTCGCGCACCGGCGCGCCGTCCTCGGTCCAGGCCACCACCCAGGAAGCGCCCTCGCCCTCGGCGAAGCCGTCTTCCCCCGGATTGGCGTCGGGGTCGGCGAAATGCTCGCCTTCGAACATCGGCACCACCAGTTCGGCGCCGCTGCCCTGCGCCAGCGCTTCCACCAGGTAGCCCTTGAGGCCCTGCTCGTACTGCCAGGTCTGGCGCTCGCCATTTTTCTCTTGCAGCAGCGTGACCTTGACGCCCGGCAGCAGTACAGCCTTGCTGCGCAGCAACCGCTGCAGCTCGGCCATCGGGATCGTGGCGGAATCGAAGTACTTCGCGTCCGGCCAGACCTGCACGCGCGTGCCGCTCTTCTTCTCGCCGCGCTCGAGCTTGCGCGTGGCCAGCGGCACGGTGACGTCGCCGCCGGAGAAGGTCAGCGTGGAGCAGTTGCCATCACGCCATACGGTCACGTCGAGCCGGGTCGACAGCGCGTTGGTGACGGAGACGCCGACGCCGTGCAGGCCGCCCGAGAAGGCGTAGGCGCCGCCCTTGCCCTTGTCGAACTTGCCGCCCGCGTGCAGGCGCGTGAACACGATTTCCACCACCGGGACCTGCTCTTCGGGATGGATGCCGACCGGGATGCCGCGGCCATCGTCCTCGACGCTGATGCTGCCGTCGCGGTGCAGGGTGACCATGATCTCGGAACCGTGGCCGCCCAAGGCCTCGTCGGAGGCATTGTCGATCACCTCCTGCACGATGTGCAGGGGATTGTCGGTACGGGTGTACATGCCGGGTCGTTGCTTGACCGGCTCCAGGCCCTTCAGGACCCGGATGGAGGATTCGCTGTACTGACTGATTTTGCTCGCCATGGAGTCGCTTGCTTAGTGGGATTCTCGGCCAGCCTTGGCGAGGGCGCGGTTGCCGCACGCCAGCCAGGGGGGCCGGGCAGCCTGCATTGTAATGGAAGCGGGTAGCCGTCTTGATGCCAATCGTCACCAACGATCGCCGTGCACGATTCGACACATTCGGTGTCGCGGACGGCACCGGAGTGGCGCCCGACGTCCCCCCGGGATGCGGAGTACACTCGCTCGCACGGCGTGGCCAAGGCGGTTCCGGACCGCGCCGACAAAACTAAAACAGCACCACAACAGCACAAAGCACACCGAGCCAGGATGCAGGACGCCATGCAGAACACGATTCAAAACACACAAAGAAGACCACTCTCCCTCACGACAGTCTTGATTTGCGGTGGCCTACTCGTCACCTTGTCGATGGGTATCCGGCACGGCTTCGGCCTGTTCAACCTCCCGATCACGCAAACGCACGGCTGGAGCCGCGAGACCTTCGCCTTCGCGCTGGCGCTGCAAAACCTGATGTGGGGCGTGACCCAGCCGTTTACGGGCGCACTGGCCGACAAGTTCGGCGGGTTCCGCATCATGCTCGTCGGCATTGCGCTGTACGTGGCGGGCCTGGTCGTGATGGCCATGGCCACCTCGGGCACCGCCTTTGCCTCGGGCGCCGGCATCCTGATCGGCATTGCGCAGTCCGGCACTACCTATAGCGTGGTGTACGGCGTGATCGGCCGCGTGGCCAGCCCCGAGAAGCGCGTGTGGGCCATGGGCATCGCGGCGGCCGCGGGCTCGTTCGGGCAGTTCCTGATGATCCCGGTGGAGCAGACGCTGATCTCAACGGCCGGCTGGCAGAATGCGCTGTTCATCCTGGCGGTGCTGGCTTGCCTGATGCTGCCGCTGGCCTTCAGCCTGCGCGAACCGCAAGGCGCAACGCACGCGCCCGGCTTCCAGCAGACCATCGGCCAGGCCGTGCGCGAGGCGTTTGGCAACCGCAACTTCCAGTTGCTCACGCTCGGCTACTTCGTCTGCGGCTTCCAGGTGGTGTTCATCGGTGTGCACCTGGCGCCCTATCTCAAGGACCGGGGCCTGACCGACCCGAAGATCGCCACCGTGGCGCTGGCGCTGATCGGCCTGTTCAATGTGTTCGGCACCTATAGCGCCGGCGCCTTGGGACAGCGCGTGCCCAAGCGCTTCCTGCTTTCGCTGATCTACATCACCCGGTCCGTGGTGATCGCCGGTTACCTGCTGCTGCCGCTCACGGCCACCAGCACCTGGCTGTTCGCCGCGATGATGGGGTTCCTGTGGCTGTCCACGGTGCCGCTGACCAACGGCATCATCGCGCAGGTGTTTGGCGTGCAGTACTTGTCGATGCTGTCGGGCGTGGTGTTTTTCTCGCACCAGATCGGTAGCTTCCTGGGGGCATGGCTGGGTGGCTTCCTGTATGACCGGACCGGCACCTACAACACGGTATGGATGATCGCGATCGGGCTGGGCGTGGTAGCGGCCTTGGTCAACCTGCCGATCCGCGAGCATGCGATCGCGCGGCCGCAGGCGGCGGCGGCATGAGCACGGCACACCCCGCTGGCCTTGCGCTTCGGGCAGCAGGCATTGCGGCGCTGGCCGGGGTGCTGGCGCTGGCGTTCATGGCCTACCTGCGGCCGGCGTTCATGGTGGATCTGACGAACATGGTGCTCACCTGGTGCGGGTGAGCGCACGCGAAGACTAACAATCGCCCGTTGTTTCTCCCTTCTCCCCCTGAGGGGAGAGGGAGACAGCCATCGTCATGGCAGGCGATGTCGGCTACTGTGCCTCGGCCTTGGTCTTGGCTTCCAGCACTTCCCAGCGTTCCAGCGCCCCCAGCAGTTCCAGGTCGATCTCGTCGTGGCGGGCCGCCAGTTGTGCAGCCTTGCCCGCGTCGCTCACATACAGCGAGCCGTCCGCCAGCTGTGCGCTCACGGTCTTCTGCTCGTTTTCCAGCGAAGCGATGCGCTCCGGCAGCGTGTCCAACTCGCGCTGCTCCTTGTACGACAGCTTGACCAGACGGTTGGCCGCACGGGCTTCGCGCGGCTTCGTGGTTTCCGCGGCGGCCTTGCCCTCGCCACCGCGCGCGTCCTGCATGGCCGCGCTGCGCGCCGACTGCACCTGCCAGTCGGAGTAGCCGCCCACGTACTCGCGCCAGCGCCCGTCGCCTTCGGCAGCGATGGTGGAGGTCACCACGTTGTCCAGGAAGGCCCGGTCGTGGGATACCAGGAACACGGTGCCGCTGTAGTCCTGCAGCAGTTCTTCAAGCAGTTCCAGCGTGTCGATGTCGAGGTCGTTGGTCGGCTCATCCAGCACCAGCACATTGGCCGGGCGCGCGAACAGGCGCGCCAGCAGCAGGCGGTTGCGCTCGCCGCCGGACAGCGACTTGACCGGCGAGCGCGCGCGTTCCGGTGCGAACAGGAAATCGCTCAGGTAGCTCATGACGTGCTTGCGCTGGCCGTTGATCTCGACCCAGTCGCTGCCCGGGCTGATGGTATCGGCCAGCGAGCGCTCCAGGTCCAGCTGCGTGCGCATCTGGTCGAAATACGCCACCTGCATGTTGCTGCCGTTCTTGACCGTGCCGGCGTCCGCCGCCAGCTCGCCCAGGATCAGGCGCAGCAGCGTGGTCTTGCCCGCGCCGTTGGCGCCGATCAGGCCGACCTTGTCGCCGCGCATGATGGTGCCGGTGAAATCGCGCACCACCATCTTGGTGCCATAGGCTTTGCTGACATCGGTCAGCTCGGCCACGATCTTGCCGGAGCGCTCGCCTTGCGAGACCTCCAGCTTGACGTTGCCCTGCACGTCGCGGCGTGCCGCGCGGTCGGTACGCATCGTCTCCAGACGCTGGATACGGGCCACGCTGCGCGTGCGGCGCGCTTCCACGCCCTTGCGGATCCAGACTTCTTCTTGTGCCAGCAGCTTGTCGAACTTGGCCTGCTCGACCTGCTCGGCGGCCATCTGCTCGGCCTTGCGGGCCTGGTAGGCGGCAAAGTTGCCGGGGAAGGAAACCAGGCGGCCGCGGTCCAGCTCGACGATGCGGGTGGCCACGCGGTCCAGGAAGGCGCGATCGTGGGTGATCAGCAGCACGCTGCCGCGGAAGGCCAGCAGCAGGTCTTCCAGCCAGCGGATCGCTTCCACGTCCAGGTGGTTGGTCGGTTCGTCGAGCAGCAGGATGTCGGGCTCGGCCACCAGGGCCTGCGCCAGCGCCACGCGCTTCTGCATGCCGCCGGAGAGGGAATCCACGCGCACATCGGCGCTCAGGCTGAGCTGCGCCAGCGTGGTTTCCACCCGCGTGCGCAAGCCCCAGGCGCCGGCCGCATCGACTTCCGACTGCAGGCGGTGCAACTCGGCCAGCGAGTCCTCGTCGTGGTTGTCGTCCAGCGCCGCCAGCGCCGCTTCATAGGCGACCAGCAGGTCGTGGACCTTGCCCAGGCCCTGGGACACGGCATCGAACACGTTCACGCCGGGCTCGAACTGCGGCTCTTGCGGCACATAAGCCGAGGTCACGCCGCTCTGGCGCGCGATCAGGCCATCGTCCGGCGCGGACAAGCCGGCCACGATCTTGAGCAGCGACGACTTGCCGGAGCCGTTGCGGCCAATCAGGCCGACGCGCTCGCCGGCTTCCAGGGAGAAGTCGGCATGGTCGAGCAAGGCCACATGCCCGAAGGCAAGCTGGGCGTCGGAAATCGAAAACAGGGCCATGGGAGCAATACGAAAGGAGACAGCGAAAGGGAGGCAATTCAAGCGGCTTGAACCCGCGGCCGCGCGCCGGCGTCGGACAGCAACCGGGCGGCGGGGTGCCAGGTAGCCGGCATTGTAGACCACCTCCGCCCGCCCTCGCCGGAGGCGGCGCAAACCCCGCGCCTGCGGCCGCCACAAAAAAAGAAGGGCCCGCGCTCGCGCGGGCCCAAGAGTCTCTCCTCGGTGCCCTGCTCGCAAGGCACGGAAAGGAGCATAGCAAGCGACTCCGGCCGGCTCTAGTCGTACAAGTCCGTAAGGGAAAGCCCCGTCAACGCCCACCTGCGGCCCGCCTGTTGCGCGCCGCGCAACACCCCCCGCCGTGACGATTGTCGAGCCGCTCGCCCCCGTGGAACAATGGCCGCCGGCCCGCAGGCCGCAGCACAACGGCAGCAATACAAGAACCGGTCCGAACCGGTGCAGGCGACCCAACGCCAATTCCGCTTGACGCCTTTTTCTTTGTACGGGGAATTCCATGATCCATCCGCGTGCGCAGCGCCTGCCGCTGCTCCTAGTGCTATCGACCCTGCTTTTGCTTTCGCTCGCCATCGGCGCCGGGCGCGCCGCCGCACAGTCCGGCGGCACGCCGGTCCTGCAACGCATCGAACAGGCCGGCGTGCTGCGCATCGCCCACCGCGAAAGCTCGGTGCCGTTTTCCTTCGTGGCCGACGGCAAGCCCCATGGCTATGCCATCGACCTGTGCCTGCGGGTGGCCGATGCCCTGCGCGGCGCGCTCCGGCTCCCGGGCCTCAAAGTGGAATTCGTGCCGGTCACGCCGGCCAGCCGCATCGCCGCCATCGTCGACGGCAAGGCCGATCTCGAATGCGGGTCCACCACCAACAACCGCGAGCGGCGCGAGCAGGTGGCCTTTACCATCCCGCACTACATCGCGGGCAGCCGCATGCTGGTCAAGACCGACTCCGGCATCCGCAAGCTGGGCGACCTGCGCGGCAAGACGGTCGTCTCCACGGTGGGCACCACATCGCTAGCGGTGGTACGCCAGATCAACGGCGGCGGCGCCATGCAGATGCGCGTGGTGGAAGCCAAGGACCACGCCGAAGCCTTCACCATGGTCGAGCAAGGCAAGGCCGACGCATTCGTGATGGACGACGTGCTGCTCTACGGCCTGCGTGCCAACGCGCGCGACCCGGCCAGCTACACCGTCACCAACGAGCTGCTGACGATCGAGCCCTACGCCATCATGCTGTCGAAGCAGGACGCCGAGTTCAAGCGCCTGGTGGACAAGACCCTGGTCGCCTCCATCTATTCGCTCGATACCCAGAAGCTCTACAAGAAGTGGTTCCAGTCGCCGATCCCGCCGCAAGGGGTCAACCTCGACATCCCCATGAGCTACCTGCTGCGCGATTCCTTCAAGTTCCCGAGCGACAAGGTCGCCGACTGAGCGCGAGGCCAGAACGGCGCAACTCGTGCGAAGATGGCGGCCCAGCCACTTTTTCCGCACGCGTTGCGTCGAATGCCCGTCCCGTGCCCCGCCCCATGTCCATCGCTCCCCTGAAGCTGACCGATCTCTCCGTCTCCGCCCTGGTCGCCGGGCTGATCGCCATGCTGACCGGCTACACCAGTTCGCTGGTGCTGATGATCCAGGCCGGCCAGGCGGCCCATTTGTCGGACGCGCAAGTCGCCTCGTGGATCTGGGCGTTGTCCATCGGCATGGGAGTGACCACCATCGGGCTGTCCCTGCTGACGCGGGCGCCCATCGTCGTGGCCTGGTCCACGCCTGGCGCCGCCCTGCTGATCGCCAGCCTGCCCGGCGTGCCCTACGCGGAGGCCATCGGCGCCTTTGTCATGGCCGCCGTGCTGATGACCGCCGCCGGCATGACCGGCTGGTTCGACAAGCTGATGCGCGCGCTGCCCGCCAGCATTGCCTCCGCGCTGCTGGCCGGCATCCTGTTCCGCATCAGCGTCGACGTGTTCGTGCAAGCCCAGCATCAGACCCTGTTGCTGCTGGCGATGTTCGCGCTATACCTGCTGGGCAAGCGCTTCTGGCCGCGCTACGCGGTGCCGGGCGTGCTGCTGGTGGGCGTGGCGCTGGCCGGCGCGCTTGGCCAGCTGCATTTCGAATCGTTCCATTTCGCGCTGGCCAGGCCGGTATGGACCACGCCGGCATTCTCGCTGCAAGCCTTCGTCAGCATCGCGGTACCGTTGTTCATCGTCGCGCTGGCGTCGCAGAATATTCCCGGGCTGGCGGTGCTGCGCGCCGACGGCTATCACGTACAGGCCTCGCCACTGATCACCGTCACGGGCATCGCCTCCGCCCTGCTCGCCCCGTTCGGCTCGCACGGCATCAACCTGGCGGCCATTACCGCGGCCATCTGCACCGGCGCGCAAGCCGATCCCGACCGCAACCGGCGCTATACGGCAGCGGTGGTTTGCGGCATCGGCTATCTGGTCGCGGGGGCGTTGGCAGCCAGCATCGCCGCGCTGTTCGCAGCGTTCCCCAAAGCGCTGGTCGTGGCAGTGGCCGCGTTTGCCCTGCTCGGCTCGATCGCCAGCGGACTGACCACGGCCATGCAAACGCCGGCCGAGCGCGAATCCGCCCTGCTGACGTTCATGATCACGGCCTCAGGCATGACGCTGGCCGGCGTGGGGTCGGCTTTCTGGGGCGTGGTGGGCGGCATGCTGGCGCTGATGGTCTTGCGCCCGCGCGCCGCCCCTAAGGCTGGATAAGCGCGAGCGCTTACAGCAGCAGGAAAGCGATATCCGCCGCGCCGATCCCGGAAATCGGCGTGCCCTTGCGTCGCTGAAACAGGATGTGCTGCAGCACCCGGTCGCGGTGCTCGGCAAAGGTGGCAGGATCGAAGCGCAGCGCGGTGAGCGCGTAATGCTCGGAGAGCAGCTTGTAGACCCGGTGGCGGACCATCAGCATTTCGCTTTCGGCCCGCAGGCGGCTCATCTCGCCGGCGTTGTCCTCCTCCAGCTGCCGCATGCCAACCACCACGCGCGCATGCATGCCACGGTAGCGATCCAGTTCGCCGTGCGCCTTGCGCAACTCCTCGCGCAGCGCCCTCACCTCCTGCTGGAGCCTCATGTTGTGCTGCACGCCTCGCTGGATACGCGACGCCTCTTCCAGCGCAACATCGGCCGCGGCAATCGTGTTCTGCCAGACCCCCTGACCCATCGTCTGGCCATCCACCTGCGGCCACACGGTCTGAACCTCATCCTCGCCTTTCATGACGCCCCCCTAGAACCTGACTCACCCGCCGCTGGCTTTATCACGTCCGCCAGCTGGTCGGGGCAACCGCGACCACCTTACAACGAGACTCCGGACTACCGGCGCCTGAACAACGCGCTCTACTCCCGATTGAAGATGGCATCCCGGCACGGGACAACCACCCGAAAGGAGGGATCGTCAGCCCGCAAAGCGGCTTCGACCATGCTTTGCACTGTACACCTAGCGAGGCCAGCCGGGCAGCTATGGGAAAATGTGGCCCCAGCGACAGCCAATCAGAAGGACCCATCGATGAACGCCTACGTACTACTGGCCCTCGCCATCGCAGCCGAAGTCATTGCCACCAGCAGCCTCAAGGCTTCCGAGAGCTTCACGCGCCTATGGCCAAGCGTGCTGGTGGTGGCCGGCTATGTCGGCGCCTTCTTCCTGCTGATGCAAGTCATGAAGACCGTGCCCGTGGGCATCGCCTACGCGATCTGGTGCGGCGCGGGGATCGTGCTCGTGACGCTGATCGCCAGCGTGCTGTATCGGCAGGTGCCGGATCTGGCGGCTTGGGCGGGGATCGGGTTGATCATTGCCGGGGTGGCGGTGATTCAGCTGTTCTCGAAGATGGGGGCGCATTGAGGCATGCGCCATGTGGCGACAAGCCATCGCATTCCAATTTCTGGCGGCAGTCGCGGTGAAACGCTACGCTTTGTGCAGGAGTGGCGAGTTGCGGACATTGGAGGGCGGTCAAGCGTGCCATTGATTTGGGTGGAAGGCCTGCCAGGAACAGGCAAGAGCACCTTGGCTAAGCGCCTCTGGGACTTCGCGGCCTTGAACGGACGCGAGAGCGTTTGGTATATGGCATGCGTTGGGCCTGTTGTTGCCACTCCGCGACGGGAACGGCCTACACTGGTTGTATAGCCACCCAATAGGAGGCCGCCATGGTTGCCTCGCTAGTCGTCCTGCTTATCGGATTAGCGCTATGCGCGATCGTTGTCTGGGTACTCCGCGAGCGTGATCCGACCCTACTTTCGACACAGCAGCGTGCCGTTCAGACATGGTTTGACCATCTGATTCATCGGCACTAAGGCCGATCGTCAAATCATCACAGCCCGCCGCCAGGCGGGCTTTTTGTTCTCCGCAGTCTAGCGCCCGATGACCACCTGGAAGACTACGCCGGTCGGAATGGCGACCAGGAAATAATCCCCGCCGACCCCCACCCACTGGTATCCGCGCGGCGGAGGCGACAGCCGATAGGAGCGCCAGTCATCGATCACGTACTGACGCTGGCGGTATTCCGGGGGGACCCTTTCACCTCTATGCCAGCTGCCAGGGCCCGGGCGATCAGCGCGACGATCAGGACCATACCCCCTATCCACCTGTCCCCTGCCCCTGTCGCCTTCCCAACCTCTGTCACCTTGCCGGCTGTGGTCACCGTCCCGGCCGCGGTCGCCTTGCCGGCTATGGTCACCATCCCGACCGCGGTCGTTGTAGCCCCCTCTATCGTGATCTTGTCCCTGATCGTGGCCCATGGGCGGCCTTCCGCGATCATCGCCGCCAGGTCCCCTATCTTGGGCATAACCTGCAATCGAAGTGAGGGTACACGCCGCCATCGCCAGGCTGGCGAACATCTTGATCTTCCGCATCTCGATCTCCAAAAGCCCACGTGATTGAGGGGCCTGTACCGTTCAGTCTATTCGGGGTTCCCGAGCCACCCGGTAACGAAATCGTAACGCGTACCCATCACATACCCAGCGCGGCCCTCACTTGCGCATCTTTGCTCAGCCGATAGAGCGTGGCGCCCACCTCCGTCAGCAGCACCCTCAGCGGTTCTACGCGCTTTGGCCTTTCTTCATGGCACTGGATATTGTGTGGCAGTGGCCGGCGCCACGAACGATGCCGCGAAAAACGGCCGATGTAGGCGACCCATGACGAACTCCGGCGGACGTCGAAAGCCCGCGAGGCCTTGATTTACTTGGGAGTGGAGAGGCGCGGCAAAAGTCGTATTGGTCGGGTCGCTTTTAAGCGGCCTCGGGATGGTCTAGGTGGGTGGCAGACTTGGGGCGCCCCTTCTTCTTCGAGGGCTTCAGTTCCTCTCGGTCCGCCAGATCCATCTGATCCCAGTCAACGGCAGCTGGAAATCGCGCACGCAGAAACATCACCCAAGGCCGAGGAATGTGGTTGCTCGTCTGCCACTGCGAAATCCGTCCTTTACTGAGACCGGTCTCGCTGATGACAGCCTGGGGGCCGCCAAGGGCCTGGACGAGTTCGCGTGCGTTCATGCCCCGCAGTATAGCACTCTAAACCGTCGCTATCAAGCCCTCTAAACCCACTTTGGTTTAGATTTCTAAAAATGACTCTAAGCGAACGAATGCAAGTGATCCTGGACGAGACCGGCGCTGAAGCTGTGGCGCTGGCGAAGGCCGCCGGCGTTACCAAAGGAACGGTGAGCCAGTGGCTGAGCGGCCAGATCAAATCCATCAAGCTGGAATACGCCGTTGGCATCCAAGATGCGTACGGCTACAACGCCTTGTGGATCGTCATGGAGAAGGGTGAAAAGAAGGCCGCGGCAGCTGCGGCCAATGACGGCGAATCACAGGCGGACGACGAGCTCAGGGCATTTGCCGACAGCGACTTCCAGCGCATGCCCAGATGCCGACAAGTTCCGGTCGTGGGCCAAGCCCAAGGCGGCCCCGACGGCTACATCAGCATCCACGACTACCCGCCAGACCAGGGCGACGGCTGGATCGTCATGCCCACCCGTGACCCGTCGGCCTACGGCCTGCGTGTCCGCGGGGACAGCATGCGTCCACGGATCAAGAGCGGCGAGTTCATCCTGGTTGAGCCCAGCTTCGAGGCGCAACCCGGCGACGACGTCGTGGTCAAGTTCCGGGATGGCAGCGCGGTCGCGAAAGAGCTGCTCTGGGTCCGCGACGATGAGGTGTGCCTGGGCTCGATCAATAACGGCGTGCCCCCGATGACACGCCCCCTGGAATCGGTGCAGACGATCCATCGGATTGCCGCCATCATCCCGCGCGGATCCCCCCTCCATGTGCCAAGCGCCTGATGCGATCAGCCCATGAGTGCACCTAGGTGGCGCGCTCGAAAGACCCTGGAAGCCTGGCAGATCGAGGACGCTGAACGGCTGAGCGCCCTGTTCACGCAGCACAAGGGCCCCTTCAGCATTGCGGAATTCGCTCGCCGCCATGAGATCGGCCCCCAGATCTCGCAGTACCTGGCCGGGCAACTGCCGCTCAGCGTGAACATCGCCGCGGCCTTCGCGCGAGGCCTCGGTGTCGAGATCGACGTGATCAGCCCCCGCCTGGCAACGGAAAGCCGCCGACTGCCATCCGAACTAGACACCATCATCACGCTCACCTCCGTCAGCAATACCCTCTCCTTTCACTGAATAGCCGGATCACCCAGCAGCACCGCCAGACCGGCAATCGCGTCGTCGATCGGTAGTTCAGTTTCCTCATTCAGCGCCAGCTGCTCGAACTGGCGTATCACGTCGTCCGGTTCCATCCCCCAAGGCCGCCCCAGACTAGGCTAGGCGGCGGCGCGCCAGTTGGCGCGAACCCACCGTTCGCACCCCACCAAAGCAGGACACTAAACTTTTAGTTTAGTTCACTTTACTTTTGCAGATTAGCATTCTAAACTCAGTTCACGCCGCTGAAGTTCGCAGTGGTTCGCCGGAGACAGAAATGAGCAAGCAAGCCAAGCAGTCGTGGGAAGTGGGTCAACAGGTCAAGGTGGAGTTCCTGGCCGGCCTGACCGTCGTCGCCAAGATCCCGACCCCGGGTGACTTCGCCCCGGACGCCTATGTCCTGGTGCGCGGCGAGCAGTTCTATTCCTTCGTGCCGCACAACGGCATCTCGAAGATCACCGGCGCCGAAGCCCGCGAGATGGTCGCCGATGGCAAGCGCCTGCGCGCCGTCGCAGAAAGCCGTGTCGCCGAACAGGCCAACCGCGTCATCGCCACCGCCAGGCTCGCCGCCGAGCTGATGGCTGCCTAACCCCGCCTCGCGACCAAAAGGACCTGCCCATGCCCACCACCCACCTCATCCGCTTCATCGAATCCCACGGCGCCCCGTGCGTCGCCAACGTCGACGGCACGCTGACCGTGACCAGCGAAGTCGTGACGAACGGCGTCGTGTCGCTGGTGGAGGACACCATCCCGGCCACCATGGCCGCCGCCCGCGACCTGCTAGGCTACTGATTGGGGACTGTCATGGCTGCCACCAAGCGCGAACACCACTTCAAAGCGATCTCTCAGGGCAAAAACGCCTGGCTGGTCGTCCCTGGCTGGTCGTCCAGTTCTACGTCAGCCCGACCATGGGCGAATGCCACACCGGCTATTTCAACGTCGAGGCGCCCACCGAGCAGGCCGCGATCGAGATCGCCACGCAGGCAGCCTAAGGAAAGCCCGATGCCCTCCCTCAGCACCTACGCCCGAGTTTTCCGCCAGCCGCGCCTGCCCACCGACCAGGTCCAGGCCGTGGTGACCGCCGCCGGCCTGTTTTGGTCCGTCACGGGCGAGTTCACCACGCCCGGCCTCGGTCAAGCCCCGCGCTTCCAAGCGACGGACGTCCGCCTGGTCAACGCCGACGGCAGCGAGACCACCGAGATGCTGGACGACCTGCACCCCGACTTCATCGCGCACCTGGAAGAACAGGCCGTCGAGTCGCTCGAGGAAGACCGCGCAGACGCGCAGGCAGAGACCCAGCAGTCGTATCGCGAGCAGGACCTGTCCGACGTGATTGACGCGGCCAGGAGCGTGGCATGAGCGCGCGCAAAGGCGGTGTCTCGGCGTTCCCCTACTGCGCCCTCATCCTTGATCCGCAAACGCGCCAGCTCGTCGGCAGCATGTATCTGGACAGCACCGGCATGACCCAGCGCGCCTACATCGCGACCAAGGCCATGCAAGCCATCGTCTCGAACCCGGCGCTGGTGGACGTCTTCAGCGGCGGCACCACGGAGTTCATCTCGCGGCGCGCCGTTGAGATTGCCGACGCGATGCTGGCCGCCCTGGAGCAGCAATCGTGACCGGCATCACCAACGAGAAGGTCGAGCGCTTTGGCGTGCCCATCGAAGAGGCACTCGCGCTCTTCATTGGCATGTGGAAGAAGGCACAGATGCGCGTGGCCCACAACGAGTCGTTCGATCTGCGGATGGTGCGCATTGAACTGATGCGCCAACTCGGCCACGACGATGGGTTCCACGAGCAGTGGAAGACCGCGCCCGCCTTCTGCACGCAGTCGAAGAGCACCAAGATCATCAACCTGCCGCCGACCGATAAGATGCTGGCCGCCGGACGGCGCACGGCCAAGTCGCCGAATCTGGGCGAGACCTTCCGGCACTTCACCGGCACCGACCTGGTGGGCGCGCACAACGCCGCCGTCGACCTGGCCGCCTGCCGCACCGTGTACTACGGCATCAAGCGGCATCTCGCCACGGCGGCATGAACTGCCACACCGCATTGATCGTAACCGTCGCCGGCCTCTTCATTGCCCTTGGGGTCGGCGCGTACGCACAACACCGGTTCTTCAAGAAGATGACCGGTGACACGGGGGAGGATAAGGAATGAACGAAGAACAGAAACAAGCCGTGCGCGATGCCGTGACCAGCGCGCTTGGCCATGCCTATGACTGCCAGCGCGTATGGAGCGCCTGGGACGTAGGCACGATGAGCTCCAACGATTTTAGTCTGGTGGCGGAAGACGACGAACGCCTCAATGACATCCCCGACGCAGCGCTGGCGGCTATGCCGGCGCCATTTCAGGCGCGCGTGCAACCGCGGATGATGGCTTGCTTTGGCGCCGAGATCGCCGCTGACGCCCAGGAACGCAATCATCGCTTTCTCGAGAGGCGTTGGAACTGGTCGAGGCGTGTGGCGCCACGGCCAGCGAGGCGCACCAGTTGGTGGACTACGTCTATGGGCGGCCGGTCGGGGACAAGCATCAGGAAGTGGGCGGCGTGATGGTGACGCTTGCCGCCCTATGCCTGGCGCAAGGTCGGGGCATGCACGAAGCCGGCGATGCCGAACTGGCCCGCATCTGGACGGAGGTGGAGCAGATCCGTGCCAAACAGGCCGCAAAACCGAAGCACTCGCCGCTGCCACAACATGGCACCAGGCGCTCGGGCAGCTGGGGGCAATGGAAACCCGGTTCCTCCACACGGCACAGCCTGCCGCCGATGAGCCCAAGTACGCGTCCACCGAAGAAGGTCGGACTGACTCGCGCGTATTCTTCTGGCGCTGCGGCTGGAATGATGCCGTCAACCGATTCCGCACCCTGCTCGCCGCGCCCGCCGCTGCCGTGGATGCGCGCGATGCAGAGCCGATGTTCTACGTCCAGGACACACGCCAGTTCGTCGGCAATTGCGTGATGTGGTGGGGCAAGAATTGCAGCGGCTACGTGACCCGTCTCAACGAGGCAGGCAAGTACCCGCTGGACGAAGCGTCGCGCATCTGCGAGCGCGACACCGACCGAATGTGGCCGTGCGAACAGATCGACGCGCCAGCGCATCCGACGGTCGATATGCAACACCTGCCGAAGCCACTTCAATACAGGACGAAGTGCGCCGGCGTGGCCCACTCTCTCAACAAGAAGGACTACGCATGACCGCCCAAGTGCTCGCCAGCGCGGCGCTAGTAGCGCTGGCCGCCCTGCCCCCGATCTCTGTCACCACCGTAGTCCCGGTGATCGCCTCGGTTGCGATCGCCGTGGTCCCCTCGGCCATCTCCGCCGTAGTACGCGCCACCGCCCCGATAGTCGTCCCCATAGGGGGGAACAATGCAGCCGCTCAACAGTGCAACGGAAGCTGCAAGCAGTACAAAAATGGGCTTCATAGCTCTCTCCAATTGGATCTTCGCCTTCATCCAGGATACGCATTGAGTTGCATGTCGGATGTAGGAAGTGGTCGCGCCTACAACAAGGATTGCTCCTACAACGAGGCACGCGCATGATCCGCCGCGAATACAAAACCTTCGGCTTCTGCTGCGGCCTGGGCGGCGGTGCCAAGGGCTTCAAGAAGGCCGCCTCGCAGGTCGGCAACATGATCGCCACCTGGAAGTGCATCGGCGGAATCGATGTCGACCCGGCCGCCGCGCGCGACTTCGAGAAGCTGGTGGGCGTGAAGTGCACAGTCATGGACCTGTTCACCAGGGCCATGTACACCGCCTTTCACGGCAAAGAGCCGCCGGCAGGGTGACGCGCCTGGCGCTGCAGTTCACGGCGCTCACCTTTGCCCGCACCACCGAGATGATCCAGGCCCAGTGGGGGGAGATCGACGAGGACAAAGCCCAATGGCTGGTGCCGGCTGAGCGGATGAAGATGCGCGACTCGCACGTCGTGCCCCTGTCCACGCAGGCCCTGGCGGTAGTGGCAAAGCTGCGCGCGATCAACGGCCACCGCGACTTCATTTTCTACAGCCCCCGCGGCAAGACTGGCCATATCAGCAACAACACGATGCTCTATGCCCTGTACCGCATGGGGTACCACTCGCGCATGACCGGGCACGGCTTCAGAGGGGTGGCGCCGACCGCGCTGAATGAGCTAGGGTTTCGGGCGGACGTGATCGAGCGGCAGCTGGCGCACGTCGAGCGCAATAAGGTGCGCGCGGCCTACAACCATGCGCAGTACTTGCCCGAGCGCCGGCAGATGATGCAGGCGTGGGCGGATCACATCGGTGTTCTGCGTACGCCCAACGGAGGCATACAGAAATGAGGGATTTTCTACGTGGTTCTGTTGTTCCGTTCGTGCTTGCAGGACTCGGCTACCTCGCTTATGGCTTTTATTTGGCACCGCCAAAGGCGAGTCAGGATTGGGCGGCCTGGTCTCAGGCTTACGGCGCAACGGTGGCCCTGGCTATCGCAATCTATGTTCCCTACCGGCAGCGCGAGGACGCAAAGCGAGATCAGCTTGCGAGGGGAGCCGAACAGGCTGCATTGCACTCACAGATCTCGATCCTTATTCTGACCGATGTCATCGCCTTCCTGGAAAGGACGCTCGCATATCCCATCCACATGCCACGCGCGCTGTCTCGGATCCAACTGGAGGTGACCGGCGTGCGCCTCGAGCGGCTGAACGACTGCAGCGAGGCCGATGCGGCAGCCGAGGGCGTTGAACCCCTGGGCACCGAGCGCGAAGAGCGCGACTGGAGCGTATGCCCGCAATGCGGTGGGACTGGACTCTATGACGCTATCGGCCCGAACCTCGGCGTGATGCCCGACACCGACTGCACCGAGTGCGATACGCATGTGGAGCGATATCGGCACCTCTGGGACGCTATCAACGGCGCTGGCGCCTGGGCAGCGAACCCGTCCATACGCTCGAAAATTCACGCGAGATCTCGTTCGCGCGAATATGCGTGATCAGGGCATCAGGGATGGCGCGCTCATTCATGCCGCCACCGCCGGAAATCCATCGTGCTGCACGCCGTCGAGCAGGCGGCCTTCTTGCCGATCCTGGCGGCGCCGATACCATCGCCGAACTCATGAATCTCGCGCCAGTTCAGCGCAATGGTCGCCGGGTCAGCTCGCCAACTGGAGAGGCTCTCGTTCTCATATTCGTATGTGACCGGAGCCCACTCGCCGTGCTGCTTGAATAGGAACGGCACGCCGGCGTCCGCGCACTGGTCGCGCAGGTCCCGGGCCCAGTCCGGGTGCATCGGTCGCGCGTTGGCGCCGCTCTCGCCGCCGGCGATCACCCAGCCAATGGGCAGGGGCCCCCGCCAAGCGGAGCGCATCCACATGCGCAAATCGACCGGCCCCAGCAGCGGCTCCATGCTGAGGAAGCGCACGCGCGCTGGCGCGGCCAGCAGCTTTGGGATGCCGCGGTCAGCTTCCTCCTGGTTGCAGATCGTGGCGCCGAGCCAGACGTTCTCGGGCAGCGGCTTATGAATGCAGCCGATGGCGCCCATTGCCACCTGGGACATGGCGCGCGCATTTCCGATGCGTTTAGTCAGCAGCAGCCAATCCAGATTGGGCGTGGCCTCAATCAGTTTGAACAGGTCCGCACGCCAGGCCGGATCCACGGCGTTATCGAACACGTCGGCCAGGCTGGCGCAGAAGACGCGCTGGCGCCGCCGGTGCTGTGCGTAGAACACCCCGGCATCGCGGTTCCAGGCAAGCGGCTTGCGCCAGTTTGCGGCGCTCGTGCGCCGGCGCGGCGCGCCCGGGCCCCAATTCACCGCTTGCCCGCCGCCGAAGCGCGCGTTGCGCGTCTCGGCATAGCAGTGGTCGCAGCCGGGGCCGACTTTCTGGCAACCCTCCCACGGATTGAACGTGTGGTCGGTCCATTCGATTTTTGTGTTCTCGCTCATGCCAGATGCCTCAAGGTTTCCCGCCCGCTGCCGATATCGCAGTCATGGACGATAAAGAAAAATTCTTCAAAGAGCTCGCCGACTGCTCGGGCCCGACTTGGGTGCATCGCAATATTTCTTTACATCTCACCGCGTGATTTTTTGGTGATCGTTACTACCCTTAACCCTATTGCGATCGATAGCTGAAGGAGCCACGCAATGAGTTGGCGTGAAATTGCAGCCATCACCTCCGGCTGGGTTGTTGTCTGCCTCTTTGCCGGGTGGGCGCTTGCAGTTGCGGCGGACGCGATCAAATAGCCTCGGCTCGGGCGCTTTGCTACCAGCGCGATGGTGGTCGCGCACCCGGCGCGCCGGGCTCCATAATGTCTTGGGCTCGCTCATGCGACCTCCGCAGGCCGCGCCACCGCCACCGGCCGCACCCACACCGGCGTGGCCGACAGCATGAACGTCTCGCCGGCCTCGGCCAGCAGCAGGGTAGTGCCCATCACCTCCGCAATCGCGCGCGCGGCATCCGGCGGCACAGCGTTGCCGATTCGTTCACGCCAGGCTTGATCGCTCAGCCCGTCTAGCTCGAGGTATTCCTCCGGCTCGATCAGCGACGGCAGCGCGGCCAGTTCCAACGTAGTGAAAGGGCGGTGCCAGGTGCCGTCCAGCGCGCGGATGATCGCAACCAGCTTGTCGTTCGCCGCCGGCAGACGCGGATCAGCCACCGACCAGCGGCCGTTGTCATGGCCAGCAGCTGCCGACACCGCACCGCTCCGCTGATCCCAACCAATAACACCATAGTGGCCGCCGGTCAGGTAGTGGTCGCCGCGCTCCCGCCGCATGCCCGGGCGCGGGTCGGCCACAGCATAGGCACCCTGGCCGGTGTCGCTGCGCGCGATCACAGTGCCCGCCGGCTCGTCGAAACCGGTGATGCGGTACTTGCCCGCGCCCTCGAAGCCAGTCGACGCGCGCGGGTCCTGCACGCACTGGCCGGTGCCGTGGGAGACCGTGACAGCGCCGCCAGCTTGATTGTTGTGCTTAGCCGGACCAGCGTGGCGCGGATCGGCGACGGTGTAGTAGCCCTGGCCGGGCATCTGCTGCGCGGCGATGGCGTTTGCATGCTGCTCCCACGGCAGCACGCCATAGGCATGGCCGTCGCTCCACTTCGCGCTCTTGGCGAAACGCGGGTCCGCGACGCTGAACGTGCCGTTCGTCGGGCCACTGCGACCAGCGACGGTACCGCTCGGCTGGTCCCAGCGATTCACCCCCATGTAGCCGTCGCGATACTCGGGCACGATGAGGTAGTCTCGCAGCTGGCCATCCTCCACCGCTAGCTTGTTCAGGCTGCGCCAGTCGCTGCCGACCTCGACGAACGCCAGGCGCACCCAGGTCTTCCACTGCAGCGACGGCACGCGGCGCATCGGCCCGCCAGCCGGGTCGCCCGGCAGCGGCATGCGGCCCAGCACGGTGCCGACGCCCTGCAGACGGTGAATCTCGGGCTCATACAGGAAGGCCGGGACCTGTTCCATGTGCCGAGCCACCATGAGGAAGCGCTTGCGGCTCTGGGCCAGCTTGCCGATCTCGCCACAGTCGTGCGTCGTCTCGTTCACGGCATAGCAGTAGTGGCGCAGGATCTGGTTGATCTGGTCCAGCAGATGGCGGCCGCGCGTGGCGAGCCGCGGCACGTTCTCGAAGACGATCAGCTCGACCGGGTCATCCTTCCAGGCCTCGCACATCAGCCAGACGCAGCGCAGCGTGAGCTCGTTCAGCGCCTGGTACTTCGGCGTGCGGCTCAAGGCCTCGGACAGCAGCCCGGACGCACCTTTGCACGGCGACGAAATGAACACGCAGTTTGGCCGCTCACCGCCTGCGGCGCGCCGGATGTCGGCGGCCGTGGCCTCGCGCCACCGCGTCGCCCTCGTACGCATCGATGTCGCGCAGCAGCTGCGGCCGCTCGAGCGCGGACACGCGCGCTTGGTGCACGACCGCCGCGCCATTCAGCGCGGTGGCACTGTCGATGTCGGCGGCCGGGTTGCGGTCGCACGCCCCATAGATGATCCCGTACTGGAACACCGCGCGCACGCGTTGCAGGATGCGTTTGGTGGTGTCCCGCACGCCCCGCGCCTCGATCTTGCGCAGCATGTCCAGCAGCACCGGCGCCTTGATGTCAGCGATCGGCATGGCGCCGATGACGGGGAACACGTCGTTTTCTAGGGAGGCGATCACCTTGCCGGCGTAGTCGTCGTCCAGTTGCTTTTCTGGGTGGCATACCACTCGCGGGCGACAGCCTCGAACGAGTTACCCGCGGCGATCTTGATGGCGCGGCACTGTTCCTGCTTTACCGTGCTCGGATCCTGGCCGCTGGCCACAAGGGTCCGCGCGGCCTCGCGCCGCGCACGGGCCTGGGCGAGCGTGACCTCCGGATAGCCGCCGAAGCCGAGTCGATTCTCGCCGCCAGCGGGCCGGTAATACTTGAAACGCCAGAGCTTTCGGCCGTCGGCCATGACCTCTAGAAATAGGCCGCCACCGTCAAACAGCTTATCGGAACGGTCCTTCGGCTTCGCATTGCGGATTTTAGTGTCGCTTAATGGCTCGACGGTACGGGGCATCGTTTTGGGGCACCAGATATAGGGGCATTTGTTGATGCCCCTAAAACACGCGGATGCTAACGGTTCCCGGCGAACTTTGGCGGACGTCAAAAGCCCGCGAGGCCTTGATTTACTTGGGAGGGGAGAACTTCAGAGAACTTCTGCGAACTAGTTTGTGGTCCCGCCGGCAGGAATCGAACCTGCATTTCACGCTTAGGAGGCGCGTGTTCTATCCATTGAACTACGGCGAGGACGTTAGACACTCCCGGATATGTCAGTACACCTTGGCGGCGCACATCCTGGAGCAGGCACGGAGTATATCAAAATCCTCTCCGGCCCAGAAACGCGCGGGGACCCGCTTCAGCATTCGCCCTTCTTGGCGTGTCCCGGCGGGCAGTGATAGCCCTTGTCCTTCTTGCCGTACCCGCCGTCGCCGCGTCCGTCCCAGCGCTCCGGCACCAGCACCCAGCCACCGCTGGCCTGCACCCAGCGCGGCGCCTCGTACACGTAGCCGGCACGCTCGCGCTCCCATTTGCCCTTTTTCCATTTGTGCTTGTGACCGCGGTCGTCCCAATCCCAATAGCCGGGCGCCCAGACGTAACCCGGACGCGCGACCGGGACGGCTTCATAGACCGGTGCCGGTGGTGGAACGCCAATCGCCACATTGATGGATACCTGGGCAAGCGCTGCCGGCGCCATGGCCAGCCCACTCATCAAGCTCGTCACTGCCGCTGCGCACAACACAATCCTTCGCATCTTGCCATCCCATTTGCCAGTCTTGATTAGCACCAAGAATAGCCTGACCCGGGACTTCAGGCTGTTAGCAAAGGTATCAATGGACTACTTATGTCGCGAGAAGGAAACGCAGTGGCGTAGTGAGGTACGGCGTACAACGCGTCGCCCCACAAACGAGAAGCCCGCCAGGAAACTGGCGGGCTGGTTGCGGACGGTCCGGACCTTCCAGGTCAACGCCGGCGCTATCGCGGCAACAGTCGTTGCAAGCAGCGTTTCCCATGATTCCGCCCATGACGCGGACGTCCCTCCGGACCACCCGGAGAGTCGAAGGAAAGCTGGCAGTGACGCCGACTGCCGCGATATCAGCGGCTAGCAGCACTTAAAGCAAAGCGCCGAGGAAGGTCAGCGGGTATTCCAGGTCCGCTACCTTGCCGAGCAACCGTGTGCCCGACGGCTTCAGTATAGGCAGGCAGCCCGGGGATGCAACTTTGAATGCAAGGGCGTGGAATAGCCATAAAAGTGCTGCATGGAACGCAAAACGCGGCCTTTTGGTCCTAAAAAGGAATTCCTATCGCAGTGCAACAAACTTACTTTTGTTTCTGCTATAATTCGCGCCGTGAGTTCGCACTGTGAGTTGTGCAACACGCCAGCCGGGTTCTTCCGGCAGGCGATACCGCCCCCGCTCTCAAGCTCTGCTCCCCGGTCCCGCCGACTGGCCTGCTTTATGTTGCCGTGTTGTTTGCTGCATCAAGGCCAAGTGGTGATACCCGACAGAACGCATTTCTCACCGACGTCGCCTCGTCTCCGATCCTGTTGAATAGCTCTATAGAGCTGTTTGCCTGCCAGGGACTGTCGCCCGGCCTTGTGCCCGGTGCCACCCTGCCTGCCGCCGTACTGCCAGCTGTGTCTGTCGTAACGGCCTCACCGATTGGCGCCGAAGCCTTTTTAAGACTTTGCACTGCGCCCGCCCCTGTTCGCTAGTTCGGCATGGGGTGCCATGCATTTAAAGAAAATTACGACATGACCCAGCACGACATTCGTGCGGAGCAAGATTTTGCCTCCGCCGCCGACGCATCGATCGAAGCCGCAGCCATCGCCACCCCCGCTATCCAGGAACCGAGCCCGCTCGACAAGCTCGACGCCATCCTCAGCCCGGAAGCCACCGTGGCGCCTGCCGCTGTTGCCATCGATGCCGAAAACGGCTTCGCCAAGCTCGGCCTCGAAGAAGCCATTCTTCGCGCCCTGGTTGAACTGAACTACACCACGCCGACCCCGGTGCAGGCACAAGCGATCCCCGCCTTCCTGGCTGGCCGCGACCTGCTGGTTTCGAGCCAGACCGGCTCGGGCAAGACCGGCGCCTTCATCCTGCCGGCTATCCAGCGCATCAGCGAGAAGGCTTCGCCGAATCGCCCGCGTTCGGACGATCCGGTCAAGCGCATGAAGGGCAAGCGCCCCCGTCCGTCGCCGGCGCAACCCGCACTGCTGGTGCTGACCCCCACGCGCGAACTGGCCCTGCAAGTTACCGAAGCCACCGCCAAGTACGGCCGCCACCTGCGCCGCATCGTCTGCGCCAGCATCCTGGGCGGCATGCCTTACCCGAAGCAGCTCGCCGCGCTGTCCAAGATGCCTGACATCCTGGTGGCCACGCCGGGCCGCCTGCTCGACCACGTTGAAGCCGGCCGTATCGACCTGTCCCAACTGGACATGCTGGTATTCGACGAAGCCGACCGTATGCTCGACATGGGCTTCGCCGACGACATCGACGCCATCGTTGCCGCTACCCCGGCCACCCGCCAGACGCTGATGTTCTCGGCCACGCTGGACGGCCGCATCGCCCAACTGGCTTCGCGCCAACTGCGCGATCCGCAACGTATCGAGATCGCCGCGACCCGCGCCGACCAGAGCAATATCGAACAGCGCCTGCACTTCACCGACGACATGTCGCACAAGGAAAAGCTGCTGGACCACCTGCTGCGCGACACCACGCTCAAGCAAGCCATCGTCTTCACCGCGACCAAGCGCGATGCCGATTCGCTGGCCGAGCGCCTGTCGGACACCGGCTTCGCAGCCGGCGCGCTGCACGGCGACATGACCCAGGGCGCGCGCAACCGCACCCTGACCTCGCTGCGCCGCGGCAACCTGCGCATCCTGGTGGCAACCGACGTGGCCGCACGCGGCATCGACGTGCCCGATATCACCCACGTGGTCAACTTCGACCTGCCCAAGCAAGCCGAAGACTACGTCCACCGTATCGGCCGTACCGGCCGTGCTGGCCGCTCGGGCGTCGCCATCAACCTGGTGAACCACGGTGACATGTTCCAGTGGAAGCGCATCGAGCGCTTCACCAACAACCGTGTCGACGCATCGGTCATCGAAGGCCTGGAGCCGCGTCGCTCGCCGAAGCCGCGCTCGGGGTTCGCCGGCAAGCCGGGTGGCGACCGCGGTGGCTACCGTGGCAACAGCAATGGCGGCGGCTATCGCGGCGGTGAAAACCGCAGCTTTGGCGACCGCAAGTTCGGCGGCGGCGAAAGCCGCGGCTTCGGCAGCCGTGATGGCGCCGCGCGTCCCGCAGGCGATCGCCCGTTCGGCGACCGTGACGGCAACCGTGGCTTCGGCGACCGCAGCAGCCTGGGCAACCCCAATGGCAACAGCACCGGCTATCGTGGCCAGGGCGGCCAGGGCGCGGCCGGCGGCCAGCGCAGCTTCAACAACGAAGGCGGCGGCTACCGCGGCGGCGACAACCGTGGCTTCGGCAATCGTGACGGCGCGGCTCCCCGCAGCTTTGGCGACAGCAATCGTGGCGCCGGCTTCGGCGGCGGTGCAGCCGGCAATGGCGGCAACGGTGGCTACCGTGGCGGCGAAGGCCGCAGCTTCGGCAACCGCGATGGCAACCGTGACGGCGCGCCCCGCAGCTTCGGCGACGGCAACCGCGGCGGCTTCGGCGGCGGCCAGCGCAACGGCAACGGCAACACCGGCGGCCGCTCGCGTTTTGAGCGTTGATTCGGAGCGTTGATTCGGAACGTTAATGCGCCCGGCGCAATGGGTTCACCGCTTCGGCGGTGAGCTCTCGCAGCGCAAAGAAAAAGGCACCTTCGGGTGCCTTTTTCTTTGCGCTGGCCGCTTCAACCATCCACGCTCGCCACGGGCAGCCAGCGCCCCGCTACATCGAACAACTGCGAAAGCCGACGAACGCGAAATCGTCCTCGGGCAGCAGCGCCATGCGCGCACGCGCATGACGCTGGCGCGCCGGGCTGGCGAAAGAGGTGCCCCGCACCACCTGGTGGCTGGCAAAGCAGTACACGTATTCCATATCGGCGGGGCTCGCCTCGAATCCCGCGTAGGGCTCGTACGGCGTCGCCGTCCACTCGCGCACCATGCCCCAGCGCAGGCCGCCGCGATCCTGGACGGCCGCCAGCTCCCATTCCGTTTCCATCGGCAGGCGCCGGCCCGCCCAGGCGCACCAGGCTTGCGCCTCGAACAGGGTGACGTGACGCACGGCCTCATCAGGGTTCAACGTGCGCAGACTGCCGAAACGCAAGGCCATCCAGGCCCGCGACTCAGGATGACGGGCCCAGTAACGCGGCGCCGAGCGATCCTGCATCATCAGCCACTGGCGCCCCGCCGCCGACCACCACGACGCGCGCTCATAGCCGCCGTCCTCGACGAAATCGAGGAACTGAGCATTGCTGACCGGCGCGGCATCCATCTCGAAAGCCGGCACATAGGTGGGCTGCGCCGGCCGTTCATCGGGCAGCGCGAAGCCATCCGGCTCGTTCCAGCCCTGGATGAAACGCCCGCCGGGAAACTGCAACGTGCCGCCTTGCGGCACCGATACCGATGGCAGGGCAATCGCAGGCTCCACGGGGGCAACGCCCAGCGCCTGCAGCAGCGCGGCGATGGCCTCGCCCTGGCGGTCCTCGTGAAACAGCGCGCGGCGCCAGGCGTAGAGCGTGGCATCGCCATCGTCGGGCTGCGCCGCCAGCCGGCGCAGGACGGCATCGAGCACATCGGCGGCGTAACGCTTGACGACTGCCACGTCAGGCAGCGCCACCTCCCAGCGGGCATCGGAATCGATGCGATCGGGATCGAACCACTCATCCGCGCCGGTCAGCAGTGACGGCACACCAGCCACCTGCAGCCAGGCGCCATCGCGCTCGAGCGTGCGCACGTCGCGCAGGCACCACCATTCGGCATGCCAGGCCACGTGCCCGAGCGTCCAAAGCGGCGGGTCGGCAAACTCCTGGCGTGGCACCTCCCAGCCGCGCCGGGTCTGGCCAAAGGCTGCCAGCCAGGCCAGGGTGCGGTTGCGCGCTTCCACCAGTGCCTGTGCCAGGCCTTCGCGCGGCAGCCGCCGGGCGTCGGCCCAGACGGCCTTACCGCCGTTGAAATGAAGGTCGGGAAGCATGGAGAAGCCGCTCATCGAACACCCTGCCGGAGAATGGGATTCGCACCCGGTTGCGTGGCCCGGCGAGCCGCGTGCGCCATGCGCCGCACCTTTCGCCGGAGAGATGCGGGCATTATGACACCAGCCCCGCCCGCCCCCGCGCGGGCGGCCCGCAGGCTTCAGGCCCTGGCGTGGAACACCGCGAACCAGCCGCGCGGATCGGTCCACCAGACCGGATCGTCGAAGCCCGCAGCCTCGAGCAAGGCGGCGAAGTCGTCCGGGCGGTATTTATACGAATCCTCAGTGTGGATTTGCTCGCCCGCGTGGAAGTCGCGGCTGCCCTCGGCCCAGCGCACGGTGACCTCGCGCTCGGCTTGCAGGTGCATCTGGATACGCGAGCCCTCGCGGTCGAAGCTGGCCACATGACGCCAGTCCTCAAGCTGGAAGTCGCTGCCGACGATGCGATTCAGGTTGCGCAGCACATTGCGGTTGAAGGCGGAGGTCACGCCTAGCGGATCGTCATACGCGGCCACCAGCGCCTGCTCGTCCTTGAGCAGGTCCACGCCGATCAGCACGCCATCCCCCCTGCCCGCCGCGGCCCGCAGCCGCTGCAGCAAGGCCTGCGCCTGGGCCGGCGCGAAATTGCCGATGCTCGATCCCGGATAGAAGAACAGCCGGCGCCCGTGCCTGACTTCGGGCGGCAGGTCGAGCGGCACGCACAGGTCGGCGCCCAGGCCAAGCATGGGGATCTGCGGATGCTGCTGCTGCAGGCAGAACAGCGTGCCGCGCAGGAATTCCACCGAGATATCGAGCGCCACGTATTGTGCCGGCTGCAGGCTGCCGAAGAGCCGGGCCGCCTTCTGGCAGTTGCCAGCGCCAAGGTCGATCAGTACGCACCCACTGCCGGCGCGCGCGGCCATGGCGGGAGCAAATGCCGAAAAGACCGAGGCCTCGGTGCGCGTGGGGTAGTACTCGGGCAGGTCGGTGATGGCCTCGAACAGGCGGGAGCCGAGCACGTCGTAGAAGAATTTGGGGCTGATGCTGGCGGCGCCGGCAAGCAGGCCGCGCGTGATCTCGCCGCGTAGCGCGCCACTGTCCTCGTGGTACTGCTGGATGAAATCCAGCCGGGGCACCGGGTTCGGCTGTGCTTGGCCGTTGGCGACGACGACGCTGCTGGCGGGAGAGCCGTTGGGTTTCAGGGCAGAGGTGCCGTTGTGATTGGCTTGGGTGTGCTTGAGGCGTGCGTTCAGTGGATTCAGCGGGGTCGGGACTGCCGGCATGACGTTTCCTTGATGGTCGATGGGCACTACATAAAACCCCCAGGGGCCCGCACGTCACGGCATGCGCGGGGCTCGCACGGGATCCGCCTCCGGTGACGTCTGGGGCGCATCAGCCGATGCAAGTCTTCTCAGGATAGCTGGCGAGCGCGGAGTGTGCTTACCGCACTGCACCAAATCCTCCGCGCCGAAGCGCAAAAAGTGCTTCATGTTGCGCAGTAACAAGCCACCACAAAAAAGATGCAGCATCGTTTATAATCCGCCTCAGCGTATCTGCTTCGGGCCTGCCCCGAATTGGATCGCCCCTCAAAGGGGAGTAGCTCCGGGGCCATGCCCTTAGCACAATCGTCATTCCGGGACTGACAGTCTCCGGTTGTGCTGACCGCGCCAAGTACCATCGGCGGTCGAGCAAGACCTTTGCAACCTGGTTTCATGGTTTGCAAAGGCGCCTCCCAAGCCCCCCACACATCATGTCTCCAGGCCAAACCGGTGCATACGCACGGCTCTTAGCTATTCGTTGTTCGAGGAGATTTCATGGAATGGTTCACCGATTTGTTCACGATGCAGTTCCTGACGGCACTGCTGTCCATCGTCGTCATTGACCTGGTACTGGCCGGCGACAATGCCATCGTGATCGCACTGGCGGCGCGCAACCTGCCGCCCCACCTGCAGAAGAAGGCCATCATCTGGGGGACCGTCGGCGCGGTCGTGGTTCGTTCGGCCATGACGGTCGGGGTGGTGTGGCTGCTCAAGATCCCTGGCCTGCTGCTGATCGGCGGCGCGGCCCTGGTGTGGATTGCCTACAAGCTGCTGTCCGACGACGGCAATGGCGATGAGCATGGCGCGGGCGCGACCACCCTGGTGGGCGCGATGAAGACCATCATCATCGCCGACGCGGTGATGGGCGTGGACAACGTACTGGCTGTGGCCGGCGCGGCGCACGGCAGCTTCCTGCTGGTGGTGCTGGGCCTGCTCATCAGCATCCCCATCGTGGTGTGGGGCTCGAGCCTGGTGCTCAAGCTGATGTCTCACTTCCCCTCGATCATCTTCGTGGGTGCCGGCGTGCTGGCCTTCACGGCGGTCAAGATGATCGTGAGCGAGCCGCTGGTCAAGGCGTTCTTCAACACCAACGCCCTGGCTTACTACGGCCTGTTCGTGCTGGTCATCGGCGGTGTGCTGGGCGGTGGCTACCTGGTGCAAAAGCGCCGGGCTCCGGCTACGGCTGCGCAGTAATGCAGGATGAGGCCGGCGCCTGAGGGGGCTGGCCAATGAGAACGGGTCGCCGCGAGGCGGCCCGTTTTGCTTTGCGATAAAATGCCAAGTCTTTAGCAATTTGCTAATCGCTTGGCAGATTGCCCAGATACAGCGCACACTGCTGCCGCGTCACTTTTTCCCCAACACCCGCGCCGATGAAACAGTACCTCGACTTCATGCGCCATGTGCAAGAGCATGGCACCGAAAAGGCCGACCGCACCGGCACCGGCACGCGCTCGGTGTTTGGCTACCAGATGCGCTTCGACCTGCGCGAAGGCTTCCCGGTGGTGACCACCAAGAAGCTGCACATGAAGTCGATCATTCACGAGCTGCTGTGGTTCCTGAAGGGCTCGACCAATATCCAGTACCTGAAGGAAAACGGCGTCAGCATCTGGGATGAATGGGCCGACGCAAACGGCGAACTCGGGCCGGTCTATGGCTCGCAGTGGCGCGCGTGGCCTACGCCGGACGGCCGCCACATCGACCAGATCAGCGACCTGATGACGCAGATCCGCAGCAATCCCGATTCGCGCCGGCTGATCGTGTCGGCCTGGAACGTGGGCGAGATCGCGCAGATGAAGCTGCCGCCCTGCCATGCTTTCTTCCAGTTCTACGTGGCCGACGGCCGGCTGTCCTGCCAGCTGTACCAGCGCAGCGCCGATATCTTCCTCGGCGTGCCGTTCAATATCGCCAGCTACGCGCTGCTGACGCACATGATCGCGCAGCAGACCGGGCTCGATGTGGGCGATTTCATCTGGACCGGTGGCGACTGCCACATCTACAGCAACCACGCCGAGCAGGTGGCCACCCAGCTCGCGCGCGCGCCGATGGCGCTGCCGCAGCTGAAGATCCTGCGCCAGCCGGACAGCATCTTCGATTACAAGTACGAGGACTTCGAACTGGTGGGCTACGAATCGCATCCGGCCATCAAGGCACCGGTGGCCGTATGACGCTGTTGACCCTGATCGTGGCAAAGGCCCGCAACGGCGTGATCGGCCGCGACAACACCCTGCCCTGGCGTCTGCCGGAAGACCTGGCGCATTTCAAGCGCACCACCATGGGCGCACCCATCGTGATGGGCCGCAAGACGTGGGAATCGATTGGCCGGCCGCTGCCGGGCAGGCGCAATATCGTGGTCAGCCGCAACCGCGACCTGCGCATCGAAGGCTGCGACGTGGCGAACTCGCTGGAAGACGCGCAGCGGCTATGCGTGGGTGTGGAGCAGATCTTCCTGATCGGCGGCGCGCAGCTATATGCCGAGGCCCTGCCCAGCGCGGACCGGCTGGTGGTGACGGAGATCGATGCGGATGTGGAAGGCGACGCGGTGTTTCCGCCCATCGACCCGCAGCAGTGGATCGCGACGCAGCGCGAGCGGCATCATTCGGAGGCGAACGGTTTCGACTACGCGTTCGTGACGTATGAACGCCCGCCCTCAGGCGAGGAATAACGGTCGGCTCAAACGCCTGGTTTGAACGACCCTGACGTTGTTACCCGCGCGGCGGCCTGTCTCCAGGCCGCCGCTGTCGTTTTTAGTTGCCGGCGATAGTCATCTGCTCGATCAGGACCGAGCCCGTTTCCTTGGTGCCGCGCACCAGCGAATCGGCGCCAATGGCCACGATCTGCTGGAACATTTCCTTCATGTTGCCAGCGATGGTGATCTCTTCCACCGGATACTGGATCACGCCGTTCTCGACCCAGTAGCCCGACGCACCGCGCGAGTAATCACCCGTCACGTAGTTCACGCCCTGCCCCATCAGCTCGGTCACCAGCAGGCCGGTGCCCAGCTTGCGCAGCATGCCGGCGAAATCGTCTTCCGGCGTGGTCAGCGTGCTGGAAAGCGTCAGGTTGTGCGAGCCGCCGGCATTGCCGGTGGTCTTCATGCCCAGCTTGCGCGCCGAGTAGGTGGAGAGGAAATAGCCCTCCACCACGCCGCCGCGCACCACATCGCGCGCGTGGGTCTTCACGCCTTCTTCGTCGAAGGGCGCGCTGCCCATGGCGCCCGGCAGGTGGGGCTGCTCATGGATATGGATATGCGGCGCAAACACCGCCTTGCCCAGCGTGTCATGGAGGAAGGTCGACTTGCGGTACAGCGCGCCGCCGGACACGGCCTGCACGAAAGCGCCGAGCAGGCCGGCCGCCAGAGGTGCCTCGAACAGCACCGGGCAACGGCGCGTCGACAACTGGCGCGCATTCAGGCGGGCCAGCGAGCGTTCGGCGGCATAGCGGCCGATGTCCTCAGGCGCGGCCAGCGCGCCGGGCGCGCGCTTGGACGAGTACCAGTCGTCGCGCTGCATGCCGCTGCCGGTGCCGGCGATCGGCGCGCACGAAATAAAGTGGCGGGAATACGGGTAGCCGCCCGTGAAGCCGCGCGAGGTGGCCAGCACGAACTGCGAATGCTGGGCCGAGACGCTGGCGCCGTCGCTGTTGCGAATGCGCGGCGAGACCGCGAAGGCGGCCGCCTCGGAGCGGCACGCGAGCTCGATGGCTTGCTCGGCGTCGATATTCCAGGGGTGGAACAGGTCGAGGTCTTGCGGGTCGCGCTCGAGCAGTTCCTCTTCAGCCAGGCCGGCGCAATCGTCTTCCGCGGTGAAGCGGGCGATGTTGTAAGCCGCCTCGGCCGTGGCGCGCAGGGCAGCCGGCGAGAAATCCGAGGTGCTGGCGTTGCCGCGCCGCTGACCGATCATGACCGTGACGCCCATTACCTTGTCGCGGTTTTGCTCGATGGTTTCCACCTGGCCCTTGCGCACCGACACCGACAGGCCGCTACCCTCGGAGATCTCGGTAGCCGCGTCGGTGGCGCCCAGCTCGCGTGCCACCCGCAGCACATCGGCGGCCATCTCGCTCAGCTGGGCCTGGGTATAAGTGAAATGGGTGGTCTGGTCTGCGGATTGATCCATTGTGGGCGCGGTCATCAAAAGTCCAAACAGGAATCATAGCAAGATAAAATGCCAACCATGACGCGAAACACCCGCCCCTCCCCCCGGAACGCCTCCGGCTTCCCCGACCCGTTCACCCCCGAACCGGCCGACGACGACGACATGCTCAAGAGCAAGTCGCAGAAAAAGCGCGATATGCTCGCCCTGCAGGACCTGGGCGTGGAACTCGAAGCCCTGCCCAAGGACCGCCTGGCGCGCGTGCCCATGCCCGAAGCGCTGGCCGACGCCATCCGCGACGCGCGGCGCATCACCAACCACGAAGGCAAGCGCCGCCAGATGCAGTTCGTCGGCAAGGTCATGCGCAGGCTGGACGATGACGAGGTGGCAGCCATCCAGCGCGTGCTGGAAGGCTTCAAGGGCACCAGCAAGGCCGAGACGGCCAAGCTGCACCTGGTCGAGCGCTGGCGCGAACTGCTGCTGGCGGACGACGCCGCGCTGACGAAATTCCTGGCCGAGCATCCGGCCAGCGACGTCCAGACGCTGCGCAACATCATCCGCAATGCGCGCAAAGAGCACGAGATGAGCAAGCCGCCGCGCTATTTCCGCGAGCTGTTCCAGGCCATCAAGACCGCGCTGGAAAGCAAGCAGGCCGCAGCCACCGGCGAGCAGGAACCCGAGCCGGAAGCCGGCGAATAACCGACAACCAACAAGCAGCAACCAAGGAAATGGGGACAAGATGACGCAATCCACAACGCCCGCGCTGGTCCATCCCGTTGCCCGCAGGCACCCGGAAGAACTGCTGGTTGGCTTTGTCGCGATCTCCGACCGTGCCTCGAGCGGCACCTACCAGGACGAGGGCATCCCGGCGCTGCGAGACTGGTTCGGGCGCGCCCTGACCTCGCCCTGGCAGGCCGTGGAGCGTCTCATCCCCGACGAGCAGGCGCTGATCTCGCGCACGCTGATCGAGCTGGTCGACGTGGCCGGCTGCGATCTGGTGCTGACCACCGGCGGCACTGGCCCGGCCCGGCGCGACGTCACCCCCGAGGCTACGCTGGCGGTGGGGACCAAGGAAATGCCCGGCTTTGGCGAGCAGATGCGCCAAGTGAGCCTGCACTTCGTGCCCACGGCCATCCTGTCGCGGCAGGTGGCGGTGATTCGCGAAACCGCCAGCCGCGCAGCCCTGATCATCAACCTGCCGGGCCAGCCGCGCGCCATCCGCGAAACCCTGGAAGGCCTGCGCGGCGAAGACGGCAAACCCATCGTGCAAGGGATCTTTGCCGCGGTGCCCTACTGCGTCGACCTGATCGGCGGCCCCTATATCGACACCGACGAAGCCGTGGCCAAGGTGTGGCGCCCGAAGCACGCGACCCGCGCCAAGCCCGCGGCGTGAGCCAACTGGGGGGGCTTGAAGCTAGCGCGGTTAGTGCAGTTAGCGCAGCCCCAGATACAACCCCACCGGCACGAACACCACGGCAGCGACATTGCCCAGCAGCACGATCGACGCCACCTGGTCCGGCTCCTGCCGGAAATGATCCGCCACCAGGAAGTTGAGCACGGCCGGCGGCAGCGACGCGAACACGAACAGCAGCCCGCGCTGGAGCTGGGTCAGCGGCACCACCTGCGCCAGCAGCAACGCGCAGGCGATGCCGGTCAGCGGACAGACCACGGCGCCGATCGCGCCCATGCCCCAGTTGCGCAGGCTCACGTCCTTCATGCGCACGCCGAGCGCGAACAACATCAAGGGCACGGTAGCGTCGCCCAGCAGCTTGATCGACTGGAACACAGGCTCCGGCAACGAGAACCATGGCCGCGCCAGCGACAAACCCACCCCCGCCACCGTTGCCAGCACCATCGGATTGCGCGCGATCTGCGTCATCGATGCGTGACGGTTGACGACCTTCATGCCGATGGTGAAATGCATCAGGTTGGACGCGGCGAACAGCGCCACCGCGGGAGCCAGCCCGACCGGCCCGAACGCGAACACCGATAGCGGCAAGCCCATGTTGCCGCAGTTGTTGAACATCATCGGCGGCACGAAGGTGCGCGGATCCGCCCCCAGCAGCCGCGCGCCAAGCCAGGCCAGCAGCCCCGAGCCCAGCACCACGGCGACCGCGCAACCGAGCAGCACAAGCTGGTCGGCCAGCACGAATTCCTTGCTGACGAAGGCGGACACCACCAGCAGCGGCGCGATCACATCGAGCGTGGCGCGGTTGATCCCGGACATGTCGGGATGCGCGCGGCGCCCGTATAGCCAGCCGACCAGGATGATCAGGATGACCGGCGTGATGATCGAGACGATGCGCGCGAGCATGGGCGGGCTGCCGTTAAGCCAAAGCGCCCCGCAGGGCGCCTTGGCAATGACATGGGTGGGGGAAGAATCAGGCGGCCGGGGAAGCCGGCGTTGCGCTCGCCTCGGCCGCGGGGGCGGCCGCCGGCGCCGACTGGCGGATGAAGTGCGTGCGGTAGTAGCGCAGCTCTTCCACGGACTCCAGGATATCGGCCAGCGCGGTGTGCAGCTGGCGCTTGATGAAGCCCTTGTGGATGGCCGGCTCCCAGCGCTTGCACAGTTCCTTCAGCGTGGAGACGTCGAGGTTGCGATAGTGGAAGAACGCCTCCAGCTTGGGCATGTAGCGCGCCATGAAGCGGCGGTCCTGGCAGATCGAGTTGCCGCACATGGGCGACTTGCCGGCCGGCACCCAGCGCTTGAGGAAAGCCAGCAGCTCGACCTCGGCCTGCGCCTCGGTCAGGGTCGAGGCCTTGACCCTGTCGATCAGGCCCGAGCGGCCGTGGGTGCCCTTGTTCCAGTTGTCCATGCCATCGAGCACGGCGTCTTCCTGGTGGATCACCAGCACCGGGCCTTCGGCCAGGATGTTGAGTTCGGAGTCGGTCACCACGATCGCGATCTCGATGATGCGGTCCGTGTCAGGCATCAGGCCGGTCATCTCCATGTCCAGCCAGATCAGGTTGTTTTCGCTCTTGACGGATTTGACGCCGCTGGGGACGTGGGTATTTTGGCTGGTCATCTGGACTGCAATCGAAAGAGAAGCAAAAGGGGGCGCGCCCGAGCCCCGGATCAGGAACACGGGGCTGCGGGCACGAACAACTTATAATTCTCGCATATCCGCCGCCGCAGCCGGTTCCAATGCGCCCGGAAACCCGCTTCGGCGGTCCGGCCGCCACCGCGCACGCCAAGGCTTCACACGACAAGGCTCTGCCCGATGTTCACGTTTCTGTTCCTAGCCGCCCTGATGCTGATGGTGCTGACCAAGCTCTGGCTGGCCGCCCGCCAGGTGCGCCATGTGGCGCAACACCGTCATGCGGTCCCTGCCCGCTTCGCCGACACCATTTCGCTGTCCTCGCACCAGAAGGCAGCCGACTACACCATCGCCCGCACCCGGCTGTCGATGCTGGAGGTGCTGGCCGGCGCCGCGCTGCTGATCGTGCTGACCATGCTGGGCGGGCTGCAGTGGATCAACCAGTTCTGGATCGACACCTTTGGCCCGGGATACGCCTACAGCGTGGCGCTGATTGCCAGCGTGGCCGTGATCGGCGGCCTGGTCGACCTGCCCTTCTCGCTCTACGGGCAATTCGGCATCGAGCAGCGCTTTGGCTTCAACCGCATGAGCTGGAAGCTGTACCTGGCCGACATGCTGAAGATGACCGCCGTTGGCTGTGTGCTCGGCCTGCCCTTGCTGCTCGCCGTGCTGTGGCTCATGGCCCATATGGGCGAGTACTGGTGGGCGTGGACCTGGCTGACGTGGATCGCCTTCACGATCTTCGTGCAGATGATTGCCCCGTCGGTGATCATGCCGCTGTTCAACCGCTTCGAGCCGCTCGCCAACGCTACGCTGGAAGCCCGCATCATGCGCCTGCTGCAGAAGTGCGGCTTTCGCAGCCGCGGCCTGTTCGTAATGGACGGCAGCAAGCGCAGCGCGCACGGCAATGCTTACTTCACCGGGTTCGGCGCGGCCAAGCGCATCGTCTTCTTTGACACCCTGATGGAGCGCCTTGCCGACGACGAGATCGAAGCGGTTCTCGCGCACGAGCTTGGCCACTTCAAGCGGCGCCATATCCTCAAGGGCATGCTGGTCAGCTTTGCACTGAGCCTGGTCTTCCTCGCCGCGCTGGGCTGGCTTTCCAGCCGCACGTGGTTCTACACCGGCCTGGGCGTGCTGCCCAATCTTGGCACCACCAATCACGCCCTTGCCCTCGTGCTCTTCTTTCTGACCTTGCCGGTGTTCACCTTCCTGCTCGGTCCCCTGGCGAGCCAGACCTCGCGCCGCCATGAGTTCGAGGCGGATGCGTTTGCGGCCGGCCAGACCGATGCCGGCCACCTGGTCTCGGCCCTCGTCAAGCTCTACAAGGACAATGCCTCTACTTTGACCCCCGACCCGATCTATAGCGCCTTCTATTACTCGCACCCACCAGCAGCACAGCGGATCGACCGCCTGCTGGCGCACGCATGAGCCGCGCCGCCAGCCGGGGAGGCCCGCAGCGCGCCGCAAGCCCTGCCAAAGCCAATGCCAATGGCGCCGCCGCCGAGGAAGCGCTGATCGTTGCCGCGCACGGCCGCCACTATGTGATCGAGCTGGACGACGGCAGCCGCCTGCACGGCTTCCCGCGCGGCAAGCGCAGCGAATGCGCGGTCGGCGACCGCGTCACCATCGAGCGCGCCGCGTCCGACCAGTGCGTGATCACCGGCTTCAAGCCGCGCAAGAACCTGCTGCATCGATCGGACCAGTTCAAGTCCAAGCTGCTCGCCGCCAATATCGACCAGGTGGTGATCGTGCTGGCGACCGAGCCGGGCTTCTCGGAAGACCTGCTGGGCCGCGCGCTGGTGTCCGCCGAAGCACTGGGCATCCGCCCGCTGATCATCCTCAACAAGATCGACCTGACCGAGCGGCTGGAAGAAGCGCGCGGCCGGCTCGAGCTGTACCGCGGGCTGGGCTACGAGACGCTGTTCCTGTCGGTGCACGGATCGCCGGAAGATACGCTGGCGCAACTGCGCCCGCAGCTGGCGCACCGCGCCAGCATCCTGATCGGTCAGTCGGGCATGGGCAAATCCTCGCTGCTGAACCTGCTGATCCCGGGCGTGGAAGCGCAGACGCGCGAAATCTCCGCCAAGCTGGATTCGGGCAAGCACACCACCACCTTCACGCGCCTCTACCACCTGCCCGCCAGCGTGGATGGCGAAGTGGACGGTGAAGTGGACGGCAAGGACGGCGTGGATCCGCAAGCGCGCCAGCGCGGCTGCCTGATCGATTCGCCGGGCTTCCAGGAGTTCGGCCTGCACCACCTGAGCGAAGGCATGCTGGAGCGCGCGTTTCCCGAGTTCCGCCCGCGCCTGACCGAGTGCCGCTTCTACAACTGCCACCACATCAACGAGCCTGGCTGCGGCGTGCTGGCGTCGATGAAGGCCGGCGAGATCTCGGGACGGCGCCACCAGCTCTACACGCAACTGCTGCACGAATCCCGCCAGCAAAAGCCGTGGTAAGGTAATCGGGTGCGCCGCATGCGGGCATACGAGCATACGGCGCACCCGATCCCGATGAAACTACTGCTATCCACCCCATCGCTGGTCTATGCGGCGCACTGCCAGAACGTGCTGGAGGCCGCCGGCATCCGTGCCGACCTGCGCAATACCTGGCTGGCCGGCGCCATGGGCGATATCCCGTTTCGCGAGAGCGCGCCCCAGGTCTGGCTGATCGACGATGAACGGGAGGCCGAGGCCTGGGAGGTATTGCGCGCCGCCGCCAATCCGACGCCGGGGCCGCGATGGGCCTGCGTGTCCTGCGGCGAATGGCACGAGGCGCAGTTCGGCTCGTGCTGGCAGTGCGGCGCGCCGCGGCAACCCTGAAGCAAAACGCCCGCGGCAAGCGCGGGCGTCGATGGTCAACGGGTACAGCGGGATTGGCTCAGCCCACCCAGAGCGCCAGTGACAACATCGCCAGCAGCAGCATCCACAGCACCACCGCACGCCACACCAGGCCGATGGCCGATTGCAGCGTGCGCACGTTTGGCTCCATGCCGAATTCCGGCGCAACTGCCTCGGGCTCGGTGTCGTCTTCCATGCCTGGCGCATAGTCCACCGCCGGACCGGCCAGGCTGGTGCGCAGCACCACTGTAGAACTTTCCTCTGCCAGCGGCACGCCCAGGCGCACGCCAAGCGCGCCGCCGCCGCTGGCAAGCAGGATGCCGTTGACGGCATCGTTCCACTTGCGCGCGTGGTTGCGCCATGCGTAGACCGCGTCCTCAAAATTGCCGACGATGGCAAAGCCGACCGAGGTCAGCCGCGAGGGAATCCAGTCCAGCAGGTAGAAGGCGCGCGCGGCAAAGCGGCCCAGCGCGGGGCTGCGCTCCGTGGACGGGATATTCCAGTGACGGGTGAGGTACTCGGCGATGCGGTACAAGACCACGCCGCCCGGGCCGATCGGCACCAGGAACCAGAAGAACACCCCGAACACATGCCGGTGCACCGCCACGATGGCGGCTTCCAGGGTGTGCCGGACGATTTCCGTGACCGGCATTTCGATGGTTTCGAGGCCGGTCCACTGGTGCAGCAGCGCGCGGGCGCGCGGCAGGTCGTCGCGGTTGAGCGCTTCGTGGATATCGGTGAAGAAGTGGCTGAACTGCCGGAAACCGAGGGTGAGGTAGAGCAGCAGGACATTCCACACCAGCGTGAGTGCCACGCTGATGGAGGCCAGCAGGTAGTGCACCACCATGGCGGTCAGCGTGAGCGGCAGCACCACAGTGAACCAGGCCAGCGCGGTATCGCGCGGCCGCCCGGTGTCAAAGGCATGCTCGGCGCGCTCGGCAAGAACGCGCACGATGTCGTAGATCGGATTGTTGCGGCCCAGGGCGCGGAACTGCTCGGCGATCAGCGCGAGGAGAACGGATACAAATGTCATCTCTGGTCTGGGTGTCGATGGCCAGGGCGCATCAGGCGGCGCGTGTGCCGGGCTGATCGCTTATCTATAGCAAGACGATAGCATACGGCAAACCCGCCCAGACAAGGCACCGCAGCCCGCCGGCTGAGCGGGCGGGCTGCAGGCTGCCGAAGCAACGCCTCAGGGCAGATCAAATACCAGCACTTCGGCACCATCGCCGTGGGTCAGGGTCACGGCCTCGGCGCCTTGCAGCTGTGCGGCATCGCCCGCTTCCAGCGCCTTGCCATTGACGGTGACGCGGCCACGCGCCACATGCACATAGGCGCGCCGCTTGGGCGCCAGCGCCAGCGTGGCGGACTCGTCACCATCGAACAAGCCGGCATACAGGCGCATGTCCTGGTGGATCACCACCGAGCCCTCGGCGCCGTCACGGCTGCCCACCAGGCGCAGCCGGCCGCGCTTGTCGGCCGCCGGGAAGTGCTTTTCCTCATAGCCGGGCTTCAGGTCGGCCTTCTCCGGCAGGATCCAGATCTGCAGGAAGTGCGTGGTGTCGTGCGCAGCGTGGTTGTACTCCGAGTGCCGCACGCCGGTGCCCGCGCTCATGCGCTGCACGTCGCCGGGGCGAATCACGCTGCCGTTGCCCATGCTGTCCTTGTGGGCCAGCTCGCCTTCCAGCACATAGCTGATGATTTCCATGTCGCGGTGGCCATGGGTGCCAAACCCCATGCCCGGGGCTACACGGTCTTCGTTGATGACGCGCAGCGGCCCGAACTGGACGTGCCTGGGATCGTAGTAATCCGCGAAGGAAAACGTATGGTACGACTTGAGCCAGCCATGATCGGCATAACCACGTTCACCCGCCTTTCTGATTTCAATCATTTTGACGGCCCTCCTTCAGGCCACATCGGCATCAGGAACCGGTCTAAACCTAGTCCTGGCCTTGCGCTACGTTTCAATACTAGGCAGTTTAGAGCGGCAGGCGTATATTAAGCAGGTCGATCTTAGAAGCATTCATTCAGAATTTCTGAACATGGCACTCTCTCTCGAATCCCTGGAAGTTCTTGACGCCATCGAGCGCAAGGGCAGCTTTGCCGCCGCCGCGCACGAGATGGGCAAAGTGCCCTCCGCGCTCACCTACGTGGTGCGCAAGCTGGAGGAAGACCTGGACGTGCTGCTGTTTGACCGCCGCCGCCACCGCGCCGAGCTCACGCCCGCCGGGCGCGCCCTGCTGGACGAAGGCCGCCACCTGCTGCATGCCGCCGACGACCTGGCCCGCCGCGTCAAGCGGCTGGCCACCGGCTGGGAAGCCGCGCTGACCATCGTGGTGGACGACCTGATCAACTTCCGCGCCCTGCTGCCGGTGATCCAGGACTTCTACAACGAGAACGATGCCACCCGGCTGCGCTTTGCCAAGGAAGTGCTGGGCGGCGCCTGGGATGCGCTGGTCAGCAGCCGCGCCGACCTGGTGATCGGCGGCGCCTACGATGCGCCCAGCACCCAGGGCTTCCAGGTGCGCCCGCTCGGCTCCATGCCGTTTGTCTTCGCGGTGGCCGCGCATCACCCGCTGGCGACCGAGCCCGGCCCGCTGACCACGCTGCAGATCGCCAAGCACCGCATCGTGGCCGTGGGCGATACCTCGCGCAACCTGCCGGCCCGCACCCATGGCGTGCTCGCCGGGCAGGACGTGCTGGTGGTGCCCACCATGCGCGACAAGCTCGAAGCCCAGATCCGCGGCCTGGGGTGCGGCTGGCTGCCGGCGCCCATGGCGCAGCCCTTTATCGAAAGCGGCGTGCTGCAGGCGCGCGAAACCCTGGAGGTGCGCGCCCCCGGCAACTTCAAGGTAGCCTGGCGCACCAACACGCGCGGCAAGGCGCTGCAATGGTGGGCCAACAAGCTGGAAGACCCGCGCCTGGCGCAAGCCCTGCTCCAGCAGCAACCGGGCCAGCCTGACTAACCGCCCGACCCACACCTGTTTTCGCCATGCCTACCCGACCGAGCCCGGCGCCCGGCTACCGGGGCCGCTTTGCGCCCTCCCCCACCGGCCCGTTGCATATGGGCTCGCTGGTCACCGCGCTGGCCAGCTGGCTCGACGCGCGCGCCCACCTTGGCAGCTGGCTGGTACGCGTCGAGGACATCGACTATCCGCGCTGCGTGCGCGGCGCGGACCAGCAGATCCTGCGGGCACTGGCGCGCCTGGGCCTGCATCCGGACGAGCCGCCGCAATGGCAGAGCCGGCGCGAAGCGCTGTACGCCGAGGCACTGCGCAAGCTCGATGCCGACCACCGGACTTATCCCTGTGGCTGTTCGCGCAAGGAGATCGCCGACTCGCTGCTGCACGCGCGCGCGCGCCACCAGACGCTGGGCTATCCCGGTACCTGCCGCGACGGCCTGCATGGCAAGCCGCCCCGCGCCTGGCGGGTGCGGGTGCCGGACGGCGACGCCGCGCTGATCTGCTTCGACGACCGCTGGCAAGGCCGGCAATGCCAGGACCTCGCGACCGAGCTCGGCGACTTCGTGCTGCGCCGTGCCGATGGCTTGTGGGCCTATCAGCTGGCGGTGGTGGTCGACGATGGCCACCAGGGCATCACGCATATCGTGCGTGGCGCCGACCTGCTCGACTCCACGCCGCGGCAGATCCACCTGCAGCATCTGCTAGGGTTGCCCACGCCGTCGTACCTGCACGTGCCGGTGGTGACCAACGCGCTAGGCGAGAAGCTCAGCAAGCAAAGCGGCGCGCAGGCCATCGACGATCTCGATCCGCTGGCGGCACTGCGCATGGCCGGCGCGCACCTGGGCCTGGCGAGCGCGGCGCAATCGGTGCAGAGCTGGCTGAGCGACGCCACGACCGGCTGGGCGGCCTTGCTGGAACGCCTGCCTGCCCAAGCGCACGGCGAAGCGACGACACACACCTGAATGGCATGAAGTCCAAAACAAGAAAGGCGCCCGAGGGCGCCTTTCTTGTTTGCTGCAGCGGCAGCGATTCGCTACGTGTCGCGCCGGCCCGTTCAGGACTTGCGCGGCACGCCGCCGAGCAGTGCCGCCAGCTGCCGCTTGGGCGCCGGACGGCCGCGGCCAAAGGCGGCGGCATTGTTGTCCGTCACGTCGGGCTGCGCGGCAACCGCCGCGGCGCTCGGCTCGTAAGGACGCGTGAAGAAGGAATCGTCGGAGGACGGGCGGAACGCATTGCGCGAGCTGGCCGGATCGTTGCGGCGCGCACGCGGCTCTTCGCCGTCGCCATTGGCGCGCGGGCGGCGCACTTCGGTGCGGGCACGGCGGCGGTCGTTCTCTTCGGCGCGGGTGCCAGCGCCGGTGGGGTCGAAGCCTTCCAGCGGCGTACGCGGGATGCTGCGCTTGAGCAGCTTCTCGATATCGACCAGCAGGCGCTCGTCGCCCGGCACGTAGATCGACATGGCATCGCCGCTGGCGCCGGCACGGCCGGTACGGCCAATGCGGTGGATGTAGTCTTCGGCGCTGAACGGCAGGTCGAAGTTGATCACGCAGGGCATGTCGGGAATGTCGAGGCCGCGCGCCGCCACGTCGGTGGCGACCAGTGCGTCGATCGAGCCTTGCTTGAAGCCTTCCAGCGTCTGCATGCGCTCGGTCTGGGTCTTGTCGCCGTGGATGGCGGCGGCGTTGATGCCCTCGCGCTCCAGGTGGCGCGCCAGGCGCGAGCAGCCGATCTTGCTGTTGACGAAGACGATGCACTGGCGCGACATGCCTTCGGCGGCGCGCTTCTTCAGCAGGTGCACCACGGCGCCCTGCTTGTGGCCGTCTTCGACCTGGAACACGGTCTGGCGCACGTTCTCGTTGGCAGAGTTGCTGCGCGCCACTTCGATGGTGACCGGCTGGCGCAGGTAGCTGGCGGCCAGCCGCTTGATTTCGTTCGAGAAGGTGGCCGAGAACAGCAGCGTCTGGCGCTGTGCCGGCAGCAGGTTGATGATGCGCTGCAGGTCGGGCAGGAAGCCCATGTCGAGCATGCGGTCGGCCTCGTCCAGCACCAGCATCTGCACTTGCGACAGGTTCACCGACTTTTGCTGCACGTGGTCGAGCAGCCGGCCCGGGGTTGCCACCAGGATTTCCACGCCGCGGCGCAGGGCCTCGGTCTGCGGGTTCATGTCGACGCCGCCGAACACCACCGTGCTGCGCAGGTCCGTGAAGCGCGCGTAGCGGGCCACGTTGTCGTAGACCTGGTCGGCCAACTCGCGGGTGGGGGTGAGCATCAGGGCGCGCACCGGATGGCGGGCCGGCGAGGCGCTGGCGCTGGCCAGCGGCAGCAGGCGCTGGATGATCGGCAGCGCAAAGCCAGCGGTCTTGCCGGTGCCGGTCTGGGCCGCGCCCATCACGTCCTTGCCCTGCAGCACCACGGGAATCGCCTGCTCCTGGATGGGAGTGGGCTTGGTGTAGCCCTGCTCGGACAGCGCGCGCTGGATGCGAGCATCTAGCCCGAAGCTGTCGAAGGTGATCTCGGGGGTGGTCTGGTCAGTGGTCGTAGTCGTCATGGTTTCCGTGTCTTGCAGGAGGCGAACCCGGCGCCAACGGACACGCGTCTTGAACCGAGCGGGCGAGATCTGCGCATGGATTTAAGGGCCGGCCACGTGGGGCGCGCTGTGCTGGCGCACGCCACTGCAAACCGTCGTCTGTCCGTGCCTTGCGTGGGCCCTTGCGTGGGCCCTTGCGTGGGCAATTCCGCCGCGCGATCAATAGCTCATGTAAATCAAAGACTTAGATTGTAGCATTAGCGGCCCATTTAAGGGTAGTACGGGTGTGGCGGCAACGCCAGTTTCGGCGTTGCGGATTTCAACTTTATGTCACCAGCCGTGTTGCCGTTAAGTCCCGGCGCCTGGCCGCCGCCCTTATCCGGCAAGCGCGCTGGATCGTAGTTGTCATTTTTTGTTTTCAAACGTATACAAACGATGACGCGCGACCTATGCTTGGTTCCAGTGAGTCACTTCAGGCCGCTGGCCGATCCCGATGCAAACCGTCTCCGTCCGAATCCCCGAAGAAGACCTCGCCTGGCTGGCCGGCATCCAGCTGGCCGGCGCCAGCAGTCCCAGCGACAAGATCCGCGCCCTGCTTGCCGATGCGCGCCGGCGCGCCGACGGCTCAGGCGACTACGTCGGCTGCGTCTCGCTGCTGCGCGAGCAAGTGCGCCCCCTGCTCGAGGCCACGCAGGCCCTGGAGCACGACCACCAACTGCACTCAGCCATCGTCCCGCTGCTGGCCATGCAGCTGCCCGAGCTGATGGCCAGCCTGATTGCCGGCGTGCCTGCCGGCGACCAGGCCCCGGCGCAGGCGCGCGACCTGGAGGCGCGCCTCACCGCCCGCGCCATGCGCATGCTGCTGGGCCTGCTGCGCCTGGGGGTGACCCAGCGCACGCCAGCCTACGACCCCGCCGTACTGGACGCCTATATCCCGGAAGTGTTAGAACTGGCAAAACTGATCCAGAGCGCCCGGCAAGCCACCTGAAATTCCTTACTTTTGTGTTGCGCCATCGCCGCCCAAGCGGCGTCTTATCGAGCAGGCCAAGGTGACGGAAATCGCCGAGCAGGAAAAGGCCATCGTGATCGCTGCCAAATCGGAGGCGCAATCGCAGGCGCAGGGCCGCGCCAATGAGGCGCTGGCCGAAGCCGTCAAGGCCGAGCAGATGGTGGAGACCACGCGGCGCACGGCGGAGGCCGACCGGGCCAAGCAGGTGGCCCTGATCGAGGCGGCGCAGGAAGCCGAGACGCAGGCCGTGCACGTCACCACCAAGGCCCGCGCAGAGCGCGAGGCCGCGCAGATGCAGGCCACTGCCATCGTCGAACTGGCGGAGGCCGCGCGCAAGAAGGGCCTGGCCGAGGCCGAAGCACAGCGCGCGCTCAACGACGCCATCAACGCGCTGTCGTCCGACCAGACCAGCCTGAAGTTCAAGCTGGCGCTGCTGCAGGCGCTGCCGGGCGTGATCCAGCAGACCGTGGAGCCGATGAAGGCGATCGACGGCATCAAGATCATCCAGGTCGACGGCCTCAATCGCGGCGGCTCGGCGGGATCCGGCGACGCGGGCAACGGTGGCGGCAATGGCAGCAACGGCAATGGCAACGGCAATTTCGCCGAACAGGCGATGTCCGCCGCGCTGTCCTACCGCGCGCATGCGCCGCTGATCGATTCGCTGCTCAAGGAAGTGGGCCTGACCGGCGGCTCGCTGCAGGGCCTGGTTCCCGGCCTGGCCGCGGCAGCCTCGCACACGGACGACGCGCAGGTCTTGCCGCTGAAGCATGCCAACTATGCAGGCAACGCGTCGAAGGTCGAGCCGGGAAGCAACGCCAGCAACTGATGGCTGGCTGACCAGCTAGCGGGCTAGACAACGGGCCGCATGCATCCACTGCATGCGGCCCGTTTTGCTTTAGCGGCTCTGGCGCTTGATCCAGCTTCGCGCCCGACTCCGCCACCAGCGACGACCAGCCATGAGGCCCGGACAAGCGGCACGTAACGTATGGAAACGTCTGTCTCTTGAGGGCACGCCGAAACCGCGGTTGGGTTGAAAAGAAAAAGGCCGGACCAACTCGCGTGTCCGGCCTTCCTCCACGACCGATCCAGTCGAGGCCGGCAACGATCGATTCAACCTGTCAATCTCAGTCGCTCTTGATGCCGTTGTCCTGGATCACCTTGCCCCACTTCTTGTAATCGCTGCGCATGCGCGACGCCAATTGCTCCGGCGGCTGGTAGGCAGCGACCGTGCCCGCGCCCAGCATCTTTTCCTGCACCACGGGATCCGCCAGTGCCGCCTTCAGTTCGGCCGACAGCTTGGCGATCACGTCCTCGGGCGTGCCGGCGGGTGCCAGCAGGCCGCCCCAGGCGGTTGCCTCGAAGCCGGGGAAGCCTTGCTCCGCCACCGTCTTCACATCCGGCGTGAAGCTCACGCGCTTGGCCGAGCCCACCGCGATGGGGCGCAGCTTGCCGGCGTTGATATGCGGCAGCGCCGCGATCATGTCCGAGAACATCATCGGCACCTGGCCGGCCAGCAGATCGGAGATCGCCGGCGCGCTGCCCTTGTAAGGCACGTGCTGCACATCGAAGTGCCCGAGGCTCTTGAGCAGCTCGGTGGACAGGTGACCGAAGCTGCCGTTGCCCGCGCTGGTGTAGTTGAGCGCGCCGGGCTTGGCCTTGGCGCGGGCGATGTACTGCTGCAGGCCGGTCACGTCCGGCATGGCCTGCGGATTGACCACCATCACGATGGGCAGGTCGTAGGCGGAGCCGATCGGCGTGAAATCCTTGAAGATGTCATAGCCCTTGCGGCTGATCAGGTGCGGCGCCAGCAACGTGGGCGTGGCCAGCACCATCAGCGTGTAGCCATCCGGCGCGCTCTTGGCGACGGCTTGCGCCCCGATCGTGCCGGAGGCGCCCGGGCGATTGTCCACCACCACGGTCTGCTTCAGCGATTCGCCCATCTTCTGGCCGATGATGCGCGCGGCGGTATCGGTCGGGCCGCCCGGCGGGAACGGCACCACCAGGCGGATCGGCTTGGTGGGATAGGCCTGCGCGAATGCCTGGGGCGCGCACAGCGGCAGGGCTGCGCCCAGGATGGCCGCGCCCAGGCGGCGCGAAAAGATACGACGGTTTGTCTTCTGCATGATGAACTTGAAACGTAATCCAGCAATGACGCGTGCCGGCTCCACAGCCCGCGCGTGTCGACGATCCAGCAAAAACCAACGGGAAAGACGGGACAAAGCTTCGATGGCCTCCTCCATGACCGGTCATGGCCGGTCGCTTGTTATCGGGCCGCTGGCCGGCGGGCCAAGGCTCGCCGGCTTCATGGCATCAAAGCGTTGGAGCGTTAGGGCGTCAGAGCTTCAGCGGCCCGGCGCGGAACAGCCGCGCATCCATGGTGCGCAGGTCAGGCGCCACGCTGACCGCGGTGGCGCACTGGTCCAGCACATCGCGCTGCAGGTCGATGCCCGGCGCGATTTCGATCAGGGTCAGGCACTCCGCGCCGATGGCATCGGGCCGCATCTCGAAGACGGCGCGCTCGGTGATGTAGAGCACGGGGATGCCCAGCGAGGCCACATAAGGGCCGTTGAAGCTGAGGTGCGAAACCTGCGGCACGATCTTTTTCACGCGGCCTTCGCGCGTGATGCGCAGCGAGCCATTCTCGGCGCGCACCTCCAGGCCGCCGGCGGTGAGCGTGCCGACGAAGACCACGGCCTTGGCGCTCTGCGTGATGTTGATAAAGCCGCCGACGCCGGCAATCAACGCTTCGGCGCCTTCGCCGAACTTGCTGACATTGACGTTGCCGTGCCCATCCAGCTCGGCCAGCCCGAGGATGGCGAGATCGATGCCGCCGCCCTCATAGAAATCGAACTGCGCCGGCTGGTCGACGATCGCTTCCGGATACGCCGACGCGCCAAAGCTGAGGCCGTCGGCCGGCGTGCCGCCGATCGGGCCGGCTTCCACCGTGAGCGTGAAGCCGTCGACGCCGGCCTCCACCGCCAGCATGCCGACGGCGGCTGGCATGCCAACCCCGAGGTTGACCACGCGCGGCTGCCGGCGCGCCAGCTCCAGCACCGCGCGCCGCTGCACGATGGTGCGGGCGTCGAGCACGGACGGCATCTCGGGCGCAGGGGCGCCGGCGGTGCTGGCACCTTCCCCTTGCCAGGGCGTCACGTAGGCCGGATTGAACTGCTCCGCGAACGTCATCTGGTGATGCGCCGGGTTCTCGCTCACCACCACGTAGTCGACCAGGATGCCGGGCACGTGGATGGCCTGCAGGTTGTCGTGGTGATCCACCAGCGACTCCACCTGCGCGATCACGATGCCGCCGGAGTTGTGCGCCGCCTGCGCCATCGCCAGCAGTTCGTGGTGGAAGGCCTCGCGGTGCGTGCTCAGGTTGCCGCGCGTATCGGCGGCGGTGCAGCGAATCAGCGCGCAGTGGATCGGGAAGCTCGGATAGAACAGGTATTCGTCGCCGCGGAAATCGACCGCCTCGACCCAGTTCGCACGGCCCTCGGCAATCGCCGCTTGCGCGCTGCGGTTGATGGCGCCGCCGTGGTAGCGGCTGTCCTGCGCGGTGCGCGGATCGACAAAGGTGTGCAGGCCGATCTTGGTCAGCACGCCGGGCTTGCCGCCGGCGATGGCGCGGTACAGGTGCGTGAGCACGCCTTGCGGCAGGTTGTAGCCCTCGCACGCCTCGGCCATGGCGAGCGTGGCCAGGCGCGTGGCGGAGCGCCAGTGCCCGCCCACGATGCGCCCGGTCATGCCGGCATTGCCGAAGTGGTTGACCCCGCGCGCGCCCCGGTCGCCCTGCCCCGCCGAATACACCAGCGTCAGGTCGCGCGGCATGCCCGTCTCCAGGAAACGGCGCTCTAGCGCGTCCGTCACCGCTTCGGCATGGCCGGCGCCAACGAAGCCTGCGCTGGCCACGGTCCACTGGGATTGCACGAGCGCAGCAGCCTGCTGCGCGCTGATGACCTTCATGGCTGTCTCCATCGTGTTCTTCTTGGCGCCACGTGCTGCCTGCACGCGCTGCGCCGGACCGAATTCCGCGAACATTTGTTCGCAAAAAGCCTATCATACGTAGTCATGCCGGCATCGCGCAAGTGCGTTCAGCGCACTAAAATCACCCTATTTCCGCCTCCTCACTCCATGAACAGCCCCGAAACGCCCCTGGCCAACCCGCAGAAAAAGGAAGAGCTGCTCGATTCGCTGACCAATGGCCTGGCACTGCTGCGCCTGTTCGCCTCCGGCGCCGGGAGCCTCACCATGCAGGATGTAGCGGAGCAGCTCGACGTGACCCGCGCCGCGGCGCGGCGGCTGCTGCTGACCCTGCAGCACAACGGCTATGTCGCGCAGGATGGCCGGGACTTTTCCATCACCCCGCGCGTGATGGACCTGGGATACGCGTACTTTGCATCGATGAACCTGCCGCAGCTGGCCGGGCCTTACCTCAAGGCGCTCTCCGAGCAGGCGGAGGAAACCTGCTCGCTGGGCGTGCTCGACGGCGAAGCGGTGGCGCTGGTGGCGCGCGAGGAACCGCCGCAGATCCTGCGGGTCGACATGGGCGTAGGGCGGCGCATGCCGGCCTACGCCCACTCGCTCGGCCGCGTGCTGCTGGCCGGGCTGGACGACAAGGCGCTGGAGGCTTACCTTGCCACCGCGCAGTTGCGCAAGCTCACCCCGTTCACGGTCAGCTCGCGCACGGCGCTGGCGCGCACGCTCAAGCAGGTGCGCAGCGACGGCTACTGCACGTTGATCAGCGAACTGGTCGACGGCTTCGCCGGCATCTCGGTGCCGGTGCGCGCGGAGTCCGGCAAGGTGGTGGCGGGATTGGGGTTCAGCATGGTGCTCGGCAGCCGGGATGCGGCGCACCTGGAGCAGCACTACCTACCGGCGCTCAGGCACGCCGCAGGAGAGATCGAGGCGTTGCTGCGACGGCGCTGAAGGCTTGAGTGCCCAAGCGAGGCACAACCGAGGCACAACCGCTGCACGAAGCCTAGAATGGGAAACGGGTCAAGGCCGGCATGAAACGCACTTGAAAGCATCACCGCATGACTATCAGACCGCTCGACTGGGCGCGTGACGGCGCCGGCATCCTCAAGCTCGACACCACCTACGAGACCGATCGCATCTATGCGGTCAAAAGCGGCCCGCTGGGCATCTGGCTCGTGGAGCAGGTGCTGGGCCAACCCGTGCTCAACCACTACGACCCATCCGGTTTCGAGCAGGACTGCGCCAGGGCCGACCATGCGCTGGTCTTCGAGAGCGCGAGCGGCGATATCGGCGGCTTTGCGGCCGTCAGGCTGGAGGCCTGGAACCGGTCCGCGCTGCTGAGCGCGATCTTCGTGGCGCCCGCGTTCCGTGGCACCGGCATCGGCCGCGTGCTGCTGGGGGAGATCAATCGCCTGCTGCAAGGTACGCCGGCGCGCTGCCTGCGCGCCGAAACACAGAACACCAACTACCCGGCCATCGGCTTTTACCGCGCGCTGGGATTCTCACTGTGCGGGATGGACTGGGACTTATACGACCCCGACACCGCCGGCACGGAGACGGCGCTGATCTTCACCCGGCCCGTGGTGCGCAAGAGCGCCGGCTAGTTGCTGGTTAGTCGCCGGCGCGGTCCCAGGCGGGCGCAAAGGGCGGTGTGACAAAGCGCTGGTCCTTCGGCAAGGCGCAAAGCGCGCGGCGGTCCTCGTCGTCCAGCCGCAGCTTCAGCGCATCGAGGTTGGCTTGCTGGCTCTCGCGCCGCTGCGCCTTGGGAATCGCGGCCACGCCGTCCTGGTCGAGCAACCAGCGTAGCGCGACCTGCGCGGGCGTGGCGCCATGCCGGGCCGCGACGCTGACCAGCGCCGCATGCTCCGCCAGCCGCCCTTGCGCCAGCGGGCAATGCGCCACCAGCGCCATCGAATGGCTGGCGAGGTAGCGGCGCATCACCGTCTGCTCCAGCAGCACGTGGTACTCGACCTGGTTGCAGGCCAGCGCAATGCCGATCTCCTCCACCACCGCGCGCACCATGCCCACCGTGAAATTGCACACGCCGATGGCGCGCGTGCGGCCCGATTCGCGAAGGCGCTCCAGCGTTTCGAAGATGGCGGGCAGGTTCATGTCCGCCGCCGGCCAGTGCACCATGAACAGGTCGACGTAGTCCAGACCGAGCTGACCCAGGCTGGCATCGAACGAGCGGTGGATCGCATCCGGCGCCAGCTGGTCGTGCCAGACCTTGGTGGTGACATGCAGCGCCGCGCGCGGCAGCGCCGACGCCGCCAGCGCCGCGCCCACGGCGTCCTCGTTGCCATACATCGCGGCCGTGTCGATGTGGCGATAGCCAAGTTCCAGCGCGCTTTCCACCGCGGCACGGCAGACCTCGCCCTGCATGCGGAAGGTGCCAAGGCCCAGGCGCGGCATGTTCAAGCCATTCGATTGCAGGTATTCCATAGCGTGGCTCCAATATCGCTTGATGAACCGTGTGCTTGGCGTCTGCCCGGCGGCGCCGGACGGTCATCACCAAGGCAGTATTTCGTTGCGGTAGTCGACAAACACCAGGCCCCGCGAAGATATTCACGCGCGAGTCCCCAGCCAAGGCCGCGGGAGGCGCCCAGGATCAGGACGGTACGAGTCGCATGCATCAGGCTGGCCCCAGGTTGAACCCAGGTTGAAGGGTGAACTCCGGCATTCAGTGCCCGCGCTCAAGCAGCCCGGCCAGCACGGTACGCAGCGTCACGGTGCCCTTGCGGGTCGCCGCCTCGCCGGCCTCGAAGCCGATCCAGCCGGCGTTGAAGCCATCGAGCATCTGCATGCGCGGCACGGGGTTGCGCATCCCCTGCGCGCGGAACACCGCATCCCAGGTGTCGCGCGGCACCGGCTGCGCCGCTACCGGGCGGCCCAGCAGCGCCGACAGCGTATCCGCGATCTCCAGTGGCGTGACGCGGCGCGGGCCTTCCAGCTCGACCACCTGCCGGCCCTGCCACGCTTGCTGCAACAACGCTGCCGCGACCCGGCCGACGTCGGCGGTGGCGACCATCGGCACCGGCCGGTCCAGCGGCTGCAGGTAGCTGGGGATGATGCCGCTGCTGCGGGCGGGCTCGATATCCCACACGGTGTTCTCCATGAACCAGCCGGCGCGCAGGAAGGCCACAGGCATCGATATCGATGTCGCCAACGCACCCAGCTCGCGCTCCATGTGCGAGAGCTGCTGCAGCAGGTTGGGCTGGCTGGCCTGCGCGCCGATCGTCGACAGGCAGACTACGCGTGGCGGCCGCGCCGCTTGCAGCGCCTCGCGCAAGGCCGCCACGACGCCGCGCGACTCGCGCAGGTCGGCGCTGGAATCGAACGTAGGCGGCAGCAGCACGAACACGCCCTCCACGCCGCTGAAGGCGCGCCGCAGCGCCTGCGCATCGTCCATCGCGGCGAGCGCGACCTCGCAGCCCTGGGCCGCCCAGGCGTCGCCCTTGTGCGCCGAGCGCACCACCGCGCGCACGTCCTTGCCTGCCGACAGCAGCGCGCGAGCCACCACGCCGCCAACTTGTCCGGTAATGCCAGTCACTGCGAACATCCTCTTCTCCAGTCGCTTGCGGCTTGTGCCGCGGTGACGGGATTGTGGTTCGCGGCGCGGCATTTAGCGATAACATGCCCGTCACTTGATTGATGACTGCGGGGCATCGATATGGGATTCGACGAGCGGATGCTGGACGGTATCGGCGTGCTGATGGCGGTGGTGGACCACGGCAGCTTCGCGCGCGCCTCCGCCTCCCTGGACATGACGCAGTCCGGCGTCAGCCGCGCCATTGCACGGCTGGAGAACCGGCTCGGCATCCGCCTGTTCGACCGCACCACCCGCAGCGTCACGCTGACCGACGACGGCCGGCGCTTCTTTGATGACATCGTGCCGTTGCTGGCGCAGCTGGAGGAGACCACGGCCGGCGCCGCCCAGGGCGTGGCCGCGGTACGGGGCCGCTTGCGGGTCAACGTCGATCCGCTGTTCTCGCGCCTCGTGCTGGGCCCGCAGCTAGGCAGCTTCGTCGACGCGCACCCACACCTCACGCTGGACCTGGTGGTGCGCGACCATCTCGGCGACATGATCGCGGACGGCTTCGACCTGGCCTTTCGCTTTGGCTTTCCGCGCGTGTCCACGCTGGTGGCGCGCAAGCTGATGGATATCCCGGTGATCACCGTGGCCGCACCGTCCTACCTGAAGCGCCGCGGCACGCCGCGCACGCCGGCGGATCTGGAACGCGGCGAGCATGCCTGCATCCACTATCGCGACCCCGAGACCGGCCGGCCCTTTCCCTGGGAATTCCATCGCGGCGCCGAGCGCCTTGTCGTCCAGGCCAGGGGCCGCCTGATCGTCAACGACGCCAGCGTCATGCACACCGTGTGCCTGGGCGGCCACGGCATCGCGCAGGTGCTGCAGTTCGGTTCGGAGGCGCTACTGGCCGAGGGCCGGCTGGTGCCGGTGCTGACCGACTGGCCCGACGAGCGCTTTCCCCTCTACGCCCTGTATCCGTCGCGGCAGCACCTGCCGGCGAAGGTGCGGGCCTTCGTGGATTTCGTGGTGTCCTTGTGCGAGCGATAGGTGCGGTGCCCATCAGCAACACCAGAATAACGGGTGATCGCTGCGGGCGTCGCAGCGGCCATAGCCGCCATAGCCGCCATAGCGGCGGGCCAATCCATTCACCGCAATATCTTTAAAGGAAAAGACGTGCCATTCATCATCGCCGGCCTCGCCTTGATCGCCGCCCTCATCTACGGTGCGGTCCGCCTGTACGCAACGGTGGCCGCGGCCTATGGCGCGATCGCCGGGACCGCCGCAGTCGCGTTCTGCGCGGCGCTGCTCGCGGTATTCGTCGCGAGCCTGGTCCGCCGCTATCGCGCGATCCACGGGGTCAAGATCAAGGGCGAGCGCATCCTGTCGCTGGAGGGAGCGTGGGGGACGATGCGCGTGGATCCGGAGCGCAAGCGTGGCGTGCTGGATGTCGGCGGGCAGCAGGCGAAGTTTATTTTTGCGGATATAGCGGGTGCCAGCGCGTTGGAGAACGGCGGCAAATGGATGCTTGCATTACGTCTTGAACACAATGCGCAAGGCAGTTGGCATATCCCCATGGCGAGTCGGAAAGAAGCATTGCGCTGGGCAAAGATATTCGACCTTGCCGCCGTGCAGAAGCTCTGAAAACCTGGCGCGTCAAGACTCATCCAAGCATCATGGATGGCAACGCAATAAGAGCGAACGCACCTGCCTCGGCGAGGCCTGGCTACTCGAGGAATATGTAATCCGCGCGATACGGCACGCGGCTTTCCTGTCCTTCCTGGGTGCAGGCCTGAGCGGGCGCGAGGCCGCCTTGGGTGTTCAATCGCTGAACGTAATGCACGGCCGCAAGCAGGCCTGTCCCCCCGGAACTCGTCGCCTGCAACAGCAATAGCGCAATGCTGTCCGGCGCCCGCGCATTTGCCGCCTGCCGCAATACTTTGCCGGTCACCTTGCTGCCGTCAGGCGCCTCCCAGGTCGGCCCGGCGTAATGCTTGGCGATGAGCTTGCCGGAAGCGTCGCGCAGATCCGCTTCCGGGGATTTGAACGCCCACGCCAATGAATTGCCCTGATCGCGCTTGCACACATAGATCTGCACGCCGGATGCGTGCAGGGTCGCGATCGTACGACGTGCGTCGGCGGGCTGGAGTTCGGGCGGAGCCGTCTCCCGGGCAATGGCGCAGGAGGCCAACAAGCATGCCCCGGCGAGGGCGATGCGATGCGATTTGCGACTACTGCGGAAATCTTGCCACATACAGCCTCCTTGCCCGAGGCTGGTCAGAATAGTACCCCCGGCTCGATGACAAGGAAACGCCGGCAATCGCGGCATTGCCAATCGCCCGCATTGCGGCTGGATACGGTTGGACACGGTTGAAGTAGCGAACTACATACTTGGGCTCACCGCAAAACGACCACTGGAACTTTGCAAGGCTGACGGCTACGCTAATAAGCGGACCGCCGCGCCAGGTGAGCGCGCGAGGGCCATCGGCTTTGCATCGACTTTGATTGGAAGGAGTCATCCATGAAGATCGCTATCGCACTGGCAATTGCAGTTCTCCTACCTGGTACCGTCTACGCCGCCGGCCCCGCAAATCCGGCGGATCGCTACGACTACAACATGCGTAGTACCAACAAGGAAGGCTACGTGCCGGACCCCCAGCGCACGACCAACAAAGACGGCTACGTGCCAGACACAGCAAAGGCCAATGACAAGTTTGACCCGTACACCCAGGGTGCCAATCAGAACACGGCTTCGGCGCTCACCGACTCAAAGACTCCGAGCAAGAAAGCGGCTGGCAAGGCACCAAGCCACAAGAAAGCGCCCGCTACCGGCATGGACAAATAGCAGCGCCGCCTGATTTGATCCGGGACGGCAATATGGCGGCGGCCAGGCTGCGATACGCAAGTCAGCGGAAACGCCGCGGCAAAGAAAAAGCCCCGCAGAAAAACCTGCGGGGCTTTTTCAACAATGGTGGGCCTCCCGTGAGTCGAACACGGCACCAACGGATTATGAGTCCGCTGCTCTAACCAGGCATGAGCTAGAGGCCCAGGAAAGTCAGACCGGCATGATACCGATCAACTACCTTCGAGGAAACTCTTAAGCTTATCAGAGCGGCTCGGGTGACGCAGCTTGCGCAATGCCTTGGCTTCTATTTGCCGGATCCGCTCGCGGGTGACGTCGAACTGCTTGCCGACTTCTTCCAGCGTGTGGTCCGTGCTCATTTCGATGCCAAAACGCATGCGCAGCACCTTGGCTTCGCGCGGCGTGAGCGAGTCCAGCACGTCCTTGACGACGTCGCGCATGGAGCCGTGCAGTGCCGCCTCGGCCGGGGCCAGCGTGTTGGTGTCTTCGATGAAGTCGCCCAGATGGGAGTCGTCGTCGTCACCGATCGGCGTTTCCATGGAGATCGGTTCCTTCGCGATCTTCATGATCTTGCGGATCTTGTCTTCCGGCATCTCCATCTTCTCGGCCAGCGTTGCCGGATCCGGCTCATTGCCGGTTTCCTGCAGGATCTGGCGCGAGATGCGGTTCATCTTGTTGATCGTCTCGATCATGTGCACCGGGATACGGATGGTGCGCGCCTGATCGGCGATCGAGCGGGTGATGGCCTGGCGGATCCACCACGTCGCGTAGGTCGAGAACTTGTAGCCGCGGCGGTATTCGAACTTGTCCACCGCCTTCATCAGGCCGATATTGCCTTCCTGGATCAGGTCGAGGAACTGCAGGCCGCGGTTGGTGTATTTCTTGGCGATCGAGATCACCAGGCGCAGGTTGGCCTCGGTCATCTCGCGCTTGGCTTCGCGGGCGCGCTTCTCGCCCTCGCTCATCCTGCGGTTGACTTCCTTGAGCTCCTTCAGCGGCAGCACCACGCGCATCTGCAGGTCGATCAGCTTTTGCTGCAACTCGCGCACGGCCGGCACATTGCGCTCGACGATGGTGCTGTACGACTTGCCGTCCTTGATGATCGTGTCGATCCACTCGAGGTTGGTTTCATTGCCCGGGAAACGGGCGACGAAATCCGCACGCGGCATGCCGCACTTGTCCACCACGATCTTCAGGATGGAGCGCTCGAGCTTGCGCACTTCGTCCACCTGGCCACGCAGCGTGTCGCACAGGCGTTCGACGTTGCGGGCGGTGAAGCGGATGCTCATCAGTTCGTTCAGGATGGCTTCCTGGGCCTTGACGTAGGACTTGGACTTGTAGCCTTCCTTCTCGAACGAGCGGCGCATCTTGTCGAACTGCTCGGCGATCACGCGGAATTTTTCCAGCGCGGCCTGCTTCAGTTCCTCGAGCTGGCGCGCGGAGGCAGCCAGGCCGCCGGCATCGTCGTCCTCGTCTTCGTCGGCATCTTCGCCGTCCGATTCCAGGTCGTCTTCCTCGGCGGCCACCACCACGGCCGGCGCCGGGGGAGCCGCGGGCACGTCCACGGCGTTCGGGTCGATCAGGCCGTCGACGAACTCGTCGATCTTGATTTCATCGCTGGCAACGCGCTCGGCCAGCGCCAGGATCTCGGAGATCGTGACCGGGCAGGCGGAGATCGCCATCACCATGTCTTTCAGGCCGGCCTCGATACGCTTGGCGATCTCGATTTCGCCTTCGCGCGTGAGCAGCTCCACCGTGCCCATCTCGCGCATGTACATGCGCACGGGGTCGGTGGTGCGGCCAAACTCGGAATCAACGGTGGAAAGTGCAGCCTCAGCTTCTTCTTCGGCTTCTTCTTCGCTGGTGGCCGACGGTGCGTTGTCGTTGAGCAGCAGCGTCTCGGCGTCGGGCGCTTGTTCGTAGACGGCGATGCCGATGTCGTTGAGCGTGGCGACCAGCGTGTCGATCGTTTCCGAATCGACCATGTCGTCCGGCAGGTGATCGTTGATTTCCGCGTACGTCAGGTAGCCGCGCGACTTGCCGAGCTTGATCAGCGCCTTGAGCTTCTGGCGGCGTGCTTCCAGTTCTTCCTCGGTACCCTGCTGCGTCGAGGCGAACTCCTTGAGCAGGGCCTTTTCCTTGGCCTTGCGGTCACGCGCCTTTTGCTTCTCGCTCTTGGGCGCGGCAGTCGGCGTTGCGGCCGCGGGGATCTCGTCTTCGTAAAGCTCTTCAGTCACGTCGTCTGGTGTGCTGTCGTCGTGCTGCGCTCCGGCCTTGGGCTTGCGGCCACGCTTTTTCGGCTCCGGCTTGACGGCCGGAGCGGCGGGACGCTCGGATGCAACGGGGGCGGAAGTTGTGGCATGCGGCGTGGCCTCGGGCTCGGCAGCGCCTGGCTTGGCGTTTCCGGTCTTGGCGCTGGTCGCTGCCGTTTTCTTGCTCTCGACTTCGGTATTCTGCTGTTTCGCCACGGTAATACTCTTGCCTTTCACAGGTACAGACGCGGCGTTGTTGCCGCTTGTATTGGCGCTATCGCCGCTCTCGTGTGCCGAAGTCGAGGGCCTCAGGTTTTCGGATAGGCGGGTCCCGGTGGAAGTGGACGCAGCGGGCGCCTTGGCGCTCCGAGCGGTCTTAGCTGGCACAGGCTGGGCTGGCGCCTTGACTGACGCGGCTGTCTTCGCAGCCGCCGTTGTTTTCACGGACGCCTTGCCGCTCCCCGATTGGGGAGTTTTAGTGGAAACCTTTTCGGTTGCTTTGGCCTTTGCCATTGGCACGCTCACTTTCACCAGAAGGGGAGAGAAAGATTTCGCTATCCAAACCGACTATTGTAGCACTAGCAATTAGCCGGCTTCCCAACAGGTGAGGTTTTCACCTGAAAAATCAAGGCTTAAGCGTAGCCAGGCCGCGCCAAACCTTCACTTATTTGTCACCACCCACCTTGCCCGACCTACCGGACGGTCAACCCGCATCAACCCAACTGCCGCCGCCGGTTGATCTCGCTGACCAGCCATCGCATGCGGCTCTTGCCGGCCTCATCCGCCGTGCCCATGATCACCGACTGCTGCAGCATGTCGAGCTCGCGGCGCAACGGCCCTGCCAGCAACTTGGCGATGGCGGTATCGAACTCCTGCTCCGCGGGTTCCTCATCGATCTCTTCGCGCAGTACCGCTGCGCGCACATTGGCGTAGACCTCGGCATACGGCGACTGCGCTAGATGCTCGCTAAAGGCGGCGAAGTTCACCTCGCCCTGCAACTCGTCGCACGCGGACACCAGGTGCGCCAGCACCTCGGCGTCGGCCTGCTCGTCTTCCAGCAGCAGTGCCCGGCTGTCGGCGTCGAGCCGGCTCGAGAGCTGCGGGTAGCGCATCAGCAACTGCAGCACCCGCTGCTCCAGCCCGGTGGGGGCCTGGCGCTTGGTGCGCGGCCGCGGCTGGGCAAAGCGCCCGACCCGCGCCGGGTCGCTCGCCAGCCCGCAGACGGCTTCGATTTCGGCCGGCGTCGTGCCGGTGGCATCGGCCAGCTCGCGCACGATCTGCAGCCGCAGGCCGCCGCTGGGCATGGACTGCAGCAGCGGCTTGGCCTCGTACTGGGCGCGGGCGCGGCCTTCGGCCTGGCGCAGTTCCTGCCCCTCCGACACCACCTGCAGCAGGAAGCGCGACAGCGGCATGGCATCGCGCACCTGCGCGGCAAACGCATCGGTGCCTTGCTCGCGCACATAGCTGTCCGGGTCGTGCTCGGCAGGCAGGAACAGGAAGCGGATGGTCTTGTTGTCCGCCACGTATGGCAGGCAGGCCTCCAGGGCCCGGCGCGCCGCGCGGCGGCCCGCGGCGTCTCCGTCGAACGAGAACACCACGGCGTCGGTCTGCCGCAACAGCTTTTGCACGTGCACCGCCGTGCAGGCCGTGCCGAGCGTGGCCACGGCGTTGGCAAAACCCAGCTGGGCCAGCGCAACGACATCCATATAGCCTTCGACCACCAAAACGTAACCGGTTTCCCGGATCGCGTGGCGGGCCTCGAACAGGCCATACAGCTCTGTGCCCTTGCTGAACAGGGGTGTTTCCGGTGAATTCAGGTACTTGGGCTCGCCCTGCCCCATCACCCGCCCGCCAAAGCCGATCACCTGGCCCTTGGTGCTGCGGATGGGAAACATGATGCGGTCCCGGAAGCGGTCGTAGCGCCGCGGCTTGCCATCGGCGTCGCGCTTCTCGGCGCTTTCGATCATCAGGCCGGCCTCCACCAGCGGCCCGGCGATGGCGTCGTCGCGATAGCTGCCGAACACCGACTCCAGCCCCTGCCAGTCGTCGGGGGCATAGCCCAGGCCGAACTGCGCCGCGATCTCGCCGGTCAGGCCGCGGCCCTTGAGGTACTGGATCGCCTGGGGCGCGCTGCGCAGTTGCTTGCGGTAGAACTCGGTCGCGCGGGTCATGGCATCGGACAGCGCCAGCGAGCGCGCCTGCGCTTCGGCGCGCTGGGCCGGCGGCAGCCGGTCGCGCTCCTCGGGCACGGACAGGCCGACCGATTGCGCCAGTTCGCGCACCGCATCGGGGTAGGACTGCCCGGAATATTCCATCAGGAAGCCGATGGCCGAGCCATGCGCCGCGCAACCAAAGCAGTGATAGAACTGCTTGGTCGGCGAGACCGTGAATGACGGCGACTTCTCGTTGTGGAAGGGGCACAGCCCCATGAAGTTGGCGCCGCCCTTCTTCAACTGCACGTACTTGCCCACCACATCGACTATGTCGACACGGTTGAGCAGGTCCTGAATGAAGGATTGCGGAATCACCCGGCTTGTCGTCCTATGGCCGAGCTGCCCGTGGAACCGGGCAGCGGCGATATCTTGTTCATGAAGTGCGTGACCGGCACTGCGCTTTCCGGCCTCTTAACACTACATTGTAGTGCAGACGCAACGGATTGCAGCCAGCGCCGGCGAGAGGGGCCGGGAGAAAGCGCCTTAAATGACACTCAGTCGCCTTCGCTCGCCAGGCGCCAGCTGGCGCCCGGGCCCGCTCAACGCCCCGTCAGCGCGGCCTTGACCAGGCCGGAGACGGCGGTCATGTCGGCGCGGCCGGCCAGCTTGGCCTTGAGCACGGCCATGACCTTGCCCATGTCCTGCGGGCCGGCGGCGCCGGTTTCCGTGACCGCGGCCTGCACTTCGGCAGCAACTTCCGCATCCGACAGGGCCGCCGGCATGTAGACCTTGAGCACTTCGATTTCCGCGCTCTCCTTGTCCGCCAGGTCGGTGCGGCCGGCTTGCGTGAACTGGGAAATGGAATCCTTGCGCTGCTTGATCAGCTTTTCGATCACGGCCTGCACGGCGGTGTCGTCGAGTTCGATGCGCTCGTCCACTTCCCGTTGCTTGATGGCGGCCAGCAGCAGGCGGATGGTGCCAAGGCGCTCGGTCTCGCGGGCACGCATGGCGGCCTTCATGTCTTCGGTTACACGGGCTTTGAGGGACATTGCATTATTCCAGGAAAGTGTGGGCGGGACGGTGCCGGCCAGGCGCTGCGCCGGCCGTCGGACCGCCAATGCAAAAACCCGCCGGAGCCTTGCCCACAGCGGGTTTTGATGCGGAACGCGAAGAGTACGCTCAGTACATCTTCTTCGGCAGCATCAGACTGCGGATGCGCTTGTAGTGGCGCTTTTCGGCGGCGGCCTTCTTGCGCTTGCGCTCAGCCGTCGGCTTTTCGTAAAACTCGCGAGCCCGCAATTCAGTCAGCAAGCCGTTTTTCTCGATGGTGCGCTTGAAACGACGCATGGCAACTTCAAACGGCTCGTTTTCTTTAAGGTGGATCGTGGTCATTTTGCTGAAATAAGTAGCAGCTGTTAGCGGTTTTACGAAAGCTACAAGTGTAGCACAACCGCTGTCAAGCCCGTATGGCGGTTTTTTCGTCGCCGTGCCGCTTACGACGCTCAGGCCGTCCCCGCCACCATGGCCCTTGCGTTCTCCGCCACGGCCTGGCCGGCGGCCACGCCGGATGCCCACGCCCACTGGAAGTTGTACCCGCCCAGCCAGCCGGTGACGTCGACCACCTCGCCGATAAAGTACAGGTTCGGCACGGTGCGCGCCATCATGGTGGCCGACGACAGCGCCCGCGTATCCACGCCGCCGAGCGTGACCTCGGCCTTGCGATAGCCCTCGGTGCCTGCCGGCACCAGTTGCCAGCTGTTGAGCGCGGCGCCGAGCCGGCGCAGTGCCTTGTCCGGCATGTCGTGCAACGGCTGGGCACCGTTGAGGCCCGCCGCCGCGCACCAGGCGTCTGCCAGGCGGGCCGGCAGGCGCTCGGCCAGCAGGTTGGCCAGGTGCTTGCGGCTGCCCCCCTTTTGCTCGAGCAGCCAGGCGCTGGCGTCATTGCCGTCGAACAGGTCGATGGTAATCGGCGTGCCGGGGCGCCAGAAGCTGGAGATCTGCAGCACGGCCGGGCCGGACAGGCCGCGATGGGTCCACAGCAAGTCCTCGCGGAAGGCGCCGGCCGTCTTGCCGTTCCCTGTCGCGATGTCAACCTCCATCGACACCCCGGCCAGCGGCACGAACGGCGCCCAGCCCTGCCCGTCGAAGGTCAGCGGCACCAGCGCCGGGCGTGTTTCGACCACGCTCAGCCCGAACTGGCGGGCAATGCGGTAGCCGATGTCGGTGGCGCCGATCTTGGGGATGGACAGGCCGCCGGTGGCCACCACCAGCGCGCCGGCGCGTACCGGCCCGCTGGCCGTCATCAGCAGGAAATCGTCGCCCTCGCGCCGGACCTCGTCCACGCCGCAGCCGGTGCGCCAGTGCACATTGCCCGCGCCGCATTCGGCACGCAGCATCTCGATCACCTGCTCGGCGCTGTCGTTGCAGAAGAGCTGGCCGCGGTGCTTCTCATGCCAGTCGATCTCATGCTTGCGCATCAGCGCGAGGAAATCCTGCGGCGTGTAGCGAGCGAGCGCGGAACGGCAGAAGTGCGGATTAGCCGACAGGAAATTGGCCGGTCCCGCCTGCAGGTTGGTGAAATTGCAGCGCCCGCCACCGGAAATACGGATTTTCTCCGCCACCTTGGTGGCGTGGTCGATCAGCACCACGCTGGCACCGCCCTGCCCTGCCACGGCGGCGCACATCATGCCGGCGGCCCCGGCGCCAAGCACCGCCACATCGAAGCGCCCTGCGCGCGTGCCGGCCTGGCCGGTCTCTGCGGTCTGCTTGCTGCCCATGTCTGTCTTGCCCACTCAATGCCTGCTGAAGAAGCGGCGATTGTAGCGAAAAGCATGGCCAGCGCCGCTGTGCTACCCTGCTGGCCTCATGCCAGGCTGCAGGCCCGATGGTCCGCAGCCCGCACCAACCCCTTGATTTGCCGGCCTCGCTTGATGCCGGCCTTGCCTCTCCCATGCTTGTCCTCGGCATCGAATCCTCCTGCGACGAAACCGGCCTCGCGCTCTACGACACGCAAGCCGGCCTGCTCGCCCACGCCCTGCATTCGCAGATCGCCATGCACCGCGACTACGGCGGCGTAGTGCCTGAACTCGCCTCGCGCGACCATATCCGCCGCGTGCTGCCGCTGTTGCAGCAAGTGCTCGACGAAGCCGGGCGCACCCGCGCCGACATCGGCGCGATCGCCTTTACCCAAGGGCCCGGCCTGGCCGGCGCGTTGCTGGTGGGCGCATCGGTGGCCAACGCCCTGGGCTTCGCGCTCAATGTGCCGATGCTGGGCGTGCACCATCTCGAAGGCCACCTGCTGTCGCCGCTGCTGGCGCCCAATCCACCGCCGTTCCCGTTCGTTGCCTTGCTGGTTTCCGGCGGCCACACGCAGTTGATGGAAGTGCGCGGCATCGGCGAGTACGCCTTGCTGGGCGAGACCCTGGACGACGCCGCCGGCGAAGCGTTCGACAAGACCGCCAAGCTGCTCGGCCTGAGCTACCCGGGCGGCCCCGAAGTCTCGCGGCTGGCCGAGTTCGGCGTGCCGGGCACGTACGCCCTGCCGCGTCCGATGCTGCATTCGGGCAACCTCGATTTCTCCTTCGCCGGCCTGAAAACCGCCGTGCTCACGCAAACCCGCAAGCTGGGCAATGTGTGCGAGCAGGACAGGGCCAACCTGGCGCGCTCCTTTGTCGATGCCATCGTCGACGTACTGGCCGCCAAGTCGATGGCCGCGCTCAAGCAGACCGGGCACCGGCGCCTGGTCGTCGCCGGCGGCGTGGGTGCCAACCGGCAGTTGCGCGAGCGGCTGGACCAGCTCGGCGCGCAGAAGAAGATCGCGGTCTATTACCCGGACCTGGCTTTCTGCACGGATAACGGCGCCATGATTGCCTTCGCTGGCGCAATGCGGCTGCAAGCCGCGCCGGAACTGGCCAAGCGCGACTACGGTTACGGCGTGACGCCGCGCTGGGAGCTGTCGGATATCCGGCTGCCAGAGCGCCCCCACGCCTGAAGCCAAAGTTTCGATGCCCAGTAAAAAAAAAAGCCACCTCGCGGTGGCTTTTTTGACAGGGCCCGGCGGGCTTACTGCGCGCGCTTGTCGCGCTCGATCACGGCATAGGCGCTGTGATTGTGGATGGACTCGAAGTTCTCGGCCTCCAGCACATAGGCCACGATGCGATCGTCCGCATTCAGGCGCATGGCGATATCGCGCACCAGGTCCTCGACGAACTTGGGGTTCTCGTAAGCGCGCTCGGTGACGAACTTCTCGTCCGGGCGCTTGAGCAGGCCCCACAGCTCGCACGAGGCTTCTTCCTCGGCCATGCGCACCAGCGCCTCGACCGGCAGGTCGCCCGCCAGCTCCACGTTCATGGTGATGTGCGAGCGCTGGTTGTGCGCGCCGTACTGCGAGATCTTCTTCGAGCACGGGCACAGGCTGGTGACCGGCACCAGGGCTTTCAGGAAGACCTTGGAGGCGCCGTCGCGCACTTCGCCGATCAACGTGACCTCATAGTCCATCAACGATTGCACGCCCGATACCGGCGCGGTCTTGTTGATGAAATACGGGAAAGTCACTTCGATGCGGCCAGCCTCGGCTTCCAGCTTGACCAGCATCTTGTCGAGGAGCGAGCGGAATGTCGCCAGCTCCAGCGGCTCGCCCTCTTCTTCCAGCAAGGCGACGAAACGCGACATGTGCGTGCCTTTCTGGTCGGCGGGCAGGTGCACGTCGAGATTGAAGGTGCCAACGGTGGCCAGCACGCCGGCCGGCGTCTTCAGCGACAGGGGGTAACGCACGCCCTTCACGCCAACCCGCTGGATGGGGATCTGGCGGGTATCGAGGCTCGACTGCACGTCGGGCATCACAAAGGCGGGATTGATGTCATTCATACCGGTTAGGTTTCCTCTACGGTCGCGGCATTTTTCGCAGTCAACCTTGCCGCGCAACGAGTGTGAAACCGCGGGGATGGCAAAGCCGATGCCTTCCCGCAGCTGCGAACACAGAACCTGGGATTCTAAGGGAAATTGCCTTTGACTGCCCACGAGCGGGGCGATACCCGTACGCGGAGCACGGATTGCCAGGCATCAGGAAAACCGGCGCGCCCGCAAGCCGCGGGCGCGCCGCTGGCTCAGGCCGCGCGCGTGGCGACGGCCGGCTTTGCCAGGTTGAAGCGCTCGCGCACCGAGTGCTCGATGCCTTTGGCGTCCAGCCCGCATTGCGACAACAGGAAGGCCGGATCGCCATGATCGACAAAACGGTCGGGCAGGCCAAGCTGCAGCACCGGCACGGCGATGCCGGCGGCGGCCAGCGCTTCAAGCACCGCGCTGCCAGCGCCACCCATCACGCAGCCTTCTTCGACGGTGACGAGGTAGTCATGCTCGCTCGCCAGCTTCTTCACCAGCGCTTCGTCCAGCGGCTTGACGAAACGCATGTTGGCCACCGAGGCGTCGAGCGCCTCGGCCGCGCCCAGCGCCGGATGCAGCATCGAGCCGAACGCCAGGAAGGCCACGCGCTGGCCGGCGCGAGCGCCACCCGTGCGGCGCATCTCGCCCTTGCCCACCGGCAGCGCCGTGAGCGCGGCCTCGGTCGCCACGCCGGTGCCGGCACCGCGCGGGTAACGCACGGCGGTCGGGCAATCCTGCTGGAACGCAGTGGTCAGCAGCTGGCGGCATTCGTTCTCGTCGGCCGGCGTCATCACCATCATGTTGGGGATGCAGCGCAGGAAGGCGATGTCGTAGGCGCCCGCATGGGTGGCACCGTCGGCGCCGACCAGGCCGGCGCGGTCGAGTGCGAACACCACCGGCAGGTTCTGCAGCGCCACGTCGTGGATCAGCTGGTCATAGCCGCGCTGCAGGAACGTGGAGTAGATGGCCAGTACGGGCTTGAGGCCTTCGCAGGCCAGCCCGCCCGCGAACGTCACGGCATGCTGCTCCGCGATGCCCACGTCGTAGTAGCGGTTGGGGAAGCGCTTCTCGAACTCGACCATGCCGGAGCCTTCGCGCATGGCCGGCGTCACCGCCACCAGCTTGGGCTCGGCGGCGGCCATGTCGCACAGCCATTCGCCGAACACCTGCGTGTAGGTCTTGCGGGCCGGCTTGGTCGACGGCCGAATGCCTTCGGCCGGGTTGAACTTGCCGGGGCCGTGGTACAGGATCGGGTCGGCCTCGGCCAGCTTGTAGCCCTGGCCCTTCTTGGTGACCACGTGCAGGAACTGCGGGCCGCCGCCCTCGAGGGCGCGCTGGCGGATGTTCTGCAGCGTCGGCACCAGCGATTCGAGATCGTGGCCGTCGATCGGGCCGATGTAGTTGAAACCGAATTCCTCGAACAGCGTCGCCGGCACCATCATGCCCTTGGCATGCTCCTCGAAGCGCTTGGCGAACTCGAGCACCGGCGGGGCCACCGACAGCACGCGCTCGATCCCCTTCTTGGTGGCCGCGTAGAACTTGCCGCTCATCAGCCGCGCGAGGTGGCTGTTGAGCGCGCCCACCGGGGGCGAGATCGACATGTCGTTGTCGTTGAGCACCACCAGCAGCGGCAGGTCCTTGTAGACGCCGGCGTTGTTCATGGCCTCGAAGGCCATGCCGGCGGTCATCGCGCCGTCGCCGATCACGGCAATGGAAACGCGCTTCTCGCCCAGGGTGCGGGCGCCCAGCGCCATGCCCAGCGCAGCCGAGATGGAGGTGGAGGAATGCGCGGTGCCGAAGGTGTCGTATTCGCTTTCCGAGCGGCGCGGGAAACCCGAGATGCCGCCCCACTGGCGCAGCGTATGCATGCGGTCGCGGCGCCCGGTCAGGATCTTGTGCGGATAGCTTTGGTGCCCCACGTCCCAGACGACCCGGTCGTCCGGCGTATCGAACACATAGTGCAGGGCGATGGTCAGCTCGACCGTGCCAAGGTTGGACGACAGGTGGCCGCCGGTTTGCGACACCGATTCGAGCACGTAGGCGCGGAGTTCGTCGGCCAGCGTCTTGAGCTGGCGGCGGTCCAGCCTGCGAAGGGCTGCGGGGTCGTCAATAGTTTTGAGCAGTGCGTAGGTCATGATGTCCGTTCGGCGGCCGGATTCTTGTGCCCGGTTGTCAGTGTTTCCTGCTTGTCCATTCAATTCGAGCGCAGCACGATGAGATCGGCCAGTTCGCCCAGGCGTCGGGCGCGCGCGCCGAACACCGCCAACGCTTCGTGCGCCGTGGCCCGAAGCTGCTGCGCCAGCTGGCGTGCAGGCTCGAGCCCCATCAGCGACACGTAGGTCGGCTTGTCGTTTGCCGCATCCTTGCCGGCGGTCTTGCCCAGCGTGGCGGTATCTGCGGTCACGTCGAGGATATCGTCCACCACCTGGAACGCCAGGCCCACGGCAGCGGCGTAACGGTCGAGCGCGGCCAGGCCGGCCTCGTCCACCGTACCGCAGTAGGCGCCCATGCGTACGCTGGCACGCAGCAATGCGCCGGTCTTCATGCGGTGCATGCCTTCCAGTTCTTCCAGCGACATGGCCAGGCCGACATGCTGCAGGTCAATCGCCTGCCCGCCCGCCATGCCTACCGAGCCAGAGGCCCGGGCCAGTTCGGCTACCAGGCGCATGCGTGCGGCGGCGTCGAGCGAGGCCAGCGAGGCCGATTCGGCCAGCACCACGAAGGCCTGGGTCTGCAGCGCGTCGCCCACCAGCAGCGCCGTCGCTTCATCATAAGCCTTGTGCACGGTGGGACGGCCACGACGCAAATCGTCATCGTCCATGCAAGGCATATCGTCGTGGACCAGCGAGTAAGCGTGGATCATCTCCACCGCGCTGGCCGCCGCGTCGCAAGCCTCGGGGGCCGCGCCCGCCACTTCACCGGCCGCATGCACCAGCAAGGGGCGAACCCGCTTGCCACCGCCGAGCACAGCATACCGCATGGCTTCGTGCAGCGTGCACGGCACTGTTTCCACCGCCGGTAGCCCGGCGTCGAGCGCGGCCTCGGTCCTGGCGCCCGTGGCGCGCATCCAGGCGGCGAAATCGCCGGCTTCGATGGCTTGATGCGATTCGCTCATTCCAGGTCTCCAGCGTCGGCCGACATGGGCTTGAGCACATCGCCATCCAGTACTTTAACCTGTTGTTCCACGCGTTCGAGCATCTGCTGGCAGTACCTGACCAGTTCAGCCCCGCGCTTGTACGCGGCCAAAGAATCTTCCAGCGGCAAGGCGCCGCCCTCCATGCTGGCTACCAGCGCCTCCAGTTCGGCCATGGCGGCCTCGTAGGAGGCGGGCGGCGTGGAGGCGGACCGCTGGTCGGTCGCGGCCGGATCGGTCTGGGCCGGGGAGCTCGTAGTCTTTGGCATTGCGGACATTGAATCTGGGGAAGGTGGGATTTTACGCCAAAGCGGGGCGTTGGCCGCATCCATGCAATCAGGGGGCATGGACAGCGTTGCCGGAAAGTGACTTGTGCGCTCGGGTCGTCTTTCCGAATGCGCCCTGAACGACACCTAAATGACGACCCGGGTCGACTTTTTCGCTAAAAAGGCTAAATAATCAGTCCCTTAAGTTTTTCGCTCGGGTACAATCCGCGGTTCGTCAGCGCGATCTCCATCCATCGGTCCGGAAGCGGGCCAGGGCGCGGCTGACTGTCTTTCCCATATCGATTTCTTTTTCGATGGTTGGGTTGTTCACTGCTTTCGCCTGTCATAGGGAGTGGGGATAATGTCCAATCTCAGCACCGCGCTGAAACTGGTGCCGGCTGATACGCAGTTGCCCGTAAACGTCTACATCGACGAGGCACTGCATCAACAAGAACTGGAACTGCTGTTCAAGAAGGGCCCGGGTTATGTCGGCCACGAGCTGATGATCCCCGAAACGGGCGATTATCACACGCTGGCTGCCGAGGACGAGGGCCGCATCCTGGTACGGAATGCCGACGGGATCGAGCTCATGTCCAATGTCTGCCGCCACCGGCAGGCCATCATGCTCAATGGCCGCGGCAATGCGAAAAACATTGTCTGCCCCTTGCACCGCTGGACCTACGACCTCAAGGGCGAGCTGCTCGGCGCACCGCATTTCGCCGAGCGTCCGTGCGTCCATCTGAACCGCTCGCCGCTGCAGAACTGGAACGGCCTGCTGTTCGAGGGACAGCGCGACGTGCGCGCCGACCTGGCACGCCTGGGCGTGGCCGAAGACCTGAACTTCGAAGGCTACCTGCTCGACCACGTCGAGATCCACGAGTGCAACTACAACTGGAAGACCTTTATCGAGGTCTATCTGGAGGACTACCACGTCGTGCCGTTCCACCCGGGCCTCGGGAGCTTTGTCTCCTGCGACGACCTGAGCTGGGAGTTCGGCGACTGGCACAGCGTCCAGACTGTCGGGTTGCACGCGGGCCTGAAGCGCCCGGGCAGCCCCACGTACCAGAAGTGGCATGAGGCCGTGCTGCGCTTCAACAACGGCGTTCTGCCCAAGTATGGCGCGATCTGGCTCACCTACTACCCCAACATCATGGTGGAGTGGTATCCGAACGTGCTCGTGGTCTCCACCCTGCACCCGCTCGGGCCGAACAAGACGCGCAACGTCGTGGAGTTCTACTACCCCGAGGAAATCGCGCTGTTCGAGCGCGAGTTCGTCGAGGCCGAGCGCGCCGCCTACATGGAAACCTGCGTCGAGGACGACGAGATCGCCGAGCGCATGGACGCCGGGCGCCGGGCGCTGGCAAAACGCGGCGTCAGCGAGACCGGCCCGTACCAGTCGCCCATGGAAGACGGTATGCAGCACTTTCATGAATGGTATCGCCGCGCCATGTCCTTCACGGACTGACCCGCCAGCCAAGGCCCAGCGGGCCGCGGCAGCGACACCGCAGTGACGACGCAAGCAAAACGGACCGCCCAGGCGGTCCGTTTTGCCTTTGGTGCAGTGCACACTCGCTGCTACAATCGCCGCTTCCGGTGTGCGCCCGGCGCCTCGCCGCCTGTCGTGCCGGCCATCCGCCTCATGCGGAGCCTTTCGCGATCCGGCTCCCCGCCCCCCGCCAGGAGCCGGCTCGCGCGCTGCCCATTCTTCCTTTCGCCTCACCATGCAATCGCTCTGGATGCTGTTCGCCGCCTTCGCCTTCTCGTTAATGGGGGTGGGCGTCAAGCTGGCATCCGAGATCTATGCCACGGGCGAGATCGTTTTCTACCGCAGCCTGATCGGCGTGATCATCATGTGGACAGTGCTGGCTTCGTCGGGCACCTCGGTGCGTACGCCCCACATGGCCATGCATATCAAGCGCAGCCTGTTCGGCGTGACCGCCCTGCTGCTGTGGTTCACCTCGATCACCATGCTGCCGCTGGCCACGGCAATGACCCTGAACTACATGTCGCCGGTCTGGATCGCGCTGATCCTGGGCGCCGGCGCGGCCTTGACCGGCACCGGCGGCGCCGACCGCAAGCTGATCGGCGCCATCCTGATGTCGTTCGGCGGCGTGATCTGCCTGTTGCAGCCGTCTGTCGGCCAGAACCAGCTCACCGGCGGCCTGATCGGCCTGATCTCCGGCATGTTCACCGCGCTGGCCTACGTCGAGGTACGCCAGCTCGGCCAGCTGGGCGAGCCCGAAGGCCGCATCGTGTTCTATTTCTCGGCAGTCGGGATGGTGGTGGGCCTGGCCTGGATGCTGTTCACCGGCCCAAGCACCCACACCTGGCGTGGCGCGGGCCTGCTGCTGGCCATCGGCATCCTGGCCACCCTCGGCCAGACCGCGATGACGCGCGCCTACAAACGCGGCAACACACTGCTCACCGCTAACCTGCAGTACGCCGGCATCGTGTTCTCCAGCCTGTGGGGCATGATTGTCTGGCGCGACCAGCTCAACTGGCTGTCCTGGGTCGGCATGGCGCTGATCATCGCCAGCGGCATCGCCACCACGCTCACCCGGGCGCGCGAAGGCTCCAACCGGCAGCCGACCGCCGATACCCCGGTCAAGTCGGCCGAGGCGGAAGTGCACCCCGAGGTGTAGCATCGGGGGTGGCCGACGGTGCTCACCTCGCCGCCCGCGCCTGCCCGTGCCGTTGCAGCGCGACTATCCCAACCCAAGGTTATGCCATGTTCACCACCCTGATCTCCAGCCAGGACCTGCGCGCGCTGCGCGAAGACGGCAGCCGCCACAGCGTCGTGATCGACTGCAGTTTCGACCTGGCCAACCCAGCCGCCGGACGCGAGGCCTATCTCGTGGGCCACCTGCCCGGCGCCTTCTACCTGCACCTGGACAACGAGCTGTCCGGCGAGAAGACCGGCACCAACGGCCGGCACCCCTTGCCGGACCCCGACACGCTGACCGCGCGCTTGCGCATGCTGGGCGTGAGCGAAGACACCCAGGTCATTGCCTACGACGCACAGGGCGGCATGTACGCGGCACGCGCCTGGTGGCTGCTGCGCTGGCTGGGCCACGGCGCGGTGGCCGTGCTGGATGGCGGCAAGAATGCGTGGGTGGCGGCCGGCCTGCCGCTCGAGGCGGACAACACGCCTGATCCCGAAATCCCGGGCAACCTGACGCGCAAGGCCTCGCTGGTCGCCATGGTGGACGCCGACGCCGTGCTGGCGAACCTGGCAAGCCCGACGCGGCTGGTGGTGGACGCCCGCGCGGCGGACCGCTTCCGTGGCGAGAACGAAACGCTGGATCCCGTGGGCGGGCATATCCCCGGCGCGGCCAATCGCTTCTTCAAGGACAACCTGGAGGGGAACGGCAGCTTCAAGCCGGCCGCTGCGTTGCGCCAGGAGTTCGGGCAGGTGCTGGGCAGCAAGCCGGCCAGCGAGGCGATCATGCAGTGCGGCTCGGGCGTGACCGCCTGCCACAACTTGCTGGCACTGGAAGTGGCTGGCATGCCGGGCGCAGCGCTCTACCCGGGCTCGTGGAGCGAGTGGTGCGCCGACCCGGCTCGGCCGGTGGCAAGCGGCGCCTGATGGTGGCGTGATGGTGGCCTGATGGCGCCGTGACAGCGGGCGCCGGTCAGCCTTATTTGGTGGCAGCCGCCACGCCGTGCGCGTGGCCATGACCATGGTCATGCGCTTCGTGCACGCCATTGGTGATGAAGAAGATGGCGCAGATCCCGGTGGCGACCAGCGCCACCTGGATGATCGACTCGCGCCAGCGCGGCTTGCGCTGCATCTGCGGCATCAGGTCGCTCACGGCGATATAGACGAAGCTGCTTGAAGCAATCACCAGCACGTAGGGAATCCAGCCACTCATCTGGTCGAGCAGGTAATAGCCGACCACCCCGCCGGCGATGGCCGCCAGGCTGGACAGCAGGTTGAAGGCAAAGGCGCGCGCCTTCGAGAACCCAGCGTTGAGCAGCACGATGAAATCGCCAACTTCCTGCGGGATCTCGTGCGCGGCGATGGCCAGCGCGGTGACCAGGCCAATATGCGGATCGGCCAGGAAGGCAGCGGCGATCACGATGCCGTCGGCGAAGTTGTGGAAGGTATCGCCCACCAGGATGGTCATGCCGCTACGGCCCGCTTCCTCGCGGTCATGGCCGTGGTGGTGGTGGTGCCCATCCCCTTCGTGATGGTGAGAGTGGCGCAGCAGCGCGACCTTTTCCAGCAGGAAGAAACCAAGCAGGCCGGCCAGCAGGGTACCGAACAAGGCACGCGGATCGGCGCCGGACTCGAAGGCCTCGGGCAGGGAATGCAGCAGCGCCGTGGCCAGCAGCACCCCCACCGAGAAACTCACCATGCGCTCGACCACGCGGGATGCCACCGTCAGCGACAACAGCGCCGCGCCAAAGATACTGCCCACCCCCGAGATGGTGGCGGCAAGCAGGATGTAGACAAGCGTGGAATCGATGATGGGCTCCTGGGATCGGCTTTTCCGCTCGCGGGGAGCAGCATCGATCTCAAACGCAACAGTGTTGCAAGAAACGAAGCCCGCATTGTACGTAGGTTGCAGCCGGTTTTGCAAATCCCGCGGCACAAGTCGAGCTTGGCCGCGGGCCCGGCGCCGCCGGGCCTTGCCGCAAACGCGTGCCAATGCGCGCCCGCGTCAAACCCCGTGCTGCTTGAACCAGGCCAGGCAGCGCTGCCAGCCGTCCTTGGCGTCGGCCTCCCGATAGCTCGGGCGGTAGTCCGCGTTGAAGGCATGGCCGGATTCCGGATAGACCACGAAGGTCGATGCCTTGGCAAAGGGATCGTGCGATGCCGCCAGCGCCGCCCTCATCTTCTCGACCTGCTCCTGGGTGATCCCAGTGTCCTTGCCGCCATAGAGCCCCAGCACAGGCACCTTGAGCTGGCCGGCCAGGTCGATCGGGTTGCGCGGCTTGATCGGGGTCGGCTCGCCCACCAGCTGGCCATACCAGGCCACGCCGGCCTTGATCTGCTGGCTATGCGCGGCGTACAGCCAGGTAATGCGCCCGCCCCAGCAAAAGCCGGTGATGGCCAGCCGGCTGGTATTGCCGCCGTTGCCCTTGGCCCAGGCCACGGCAGCATCGAGATCGCCCATCACCTGCTCGTCGGGCACCTTGGAGATGAGCTTCGCCTGCAGTTCCTGGATAGTGCCGAAGCTGCTGGGGTCACCCTGGCGCGCGAACAGCTCCGGCGCGATGGCGAGGTAGCCCAGCTTGGCAAAGCGCCGGCAGATGTCGGCGATGTGCTCATGCACGCCGAAGATCTCGCTGACCACCAGCACCACCGGCAAGTTGGTCTTGCCTTCCGGCTGGGCGCGGTACGCCGGCATGTTGAAGCCGTCCGAGGGAATCGTTACCTCGCCGGCGGTGAGGCCGTTGAAATCGGTCTTGATGGCCTGCGCCATCACGGGCAAGGCAGCGGCAGCAAACGCCGAACCCAGCGCCGTCTTGACGAAGGCGCGGCGGTCAAAGGACTGGCTAGGTACGAGGCTTTCGACTTCTGGCTTCAGCATGCGGTCTCCTGTCAGGCGTGGATGGCTTGAATGGCTTGAATGGCTTGGATTGCGGATCCGGAAGGGGCAAGGCACGCCGACGCCACCGGCGCCGGGAGATCCGATTCTAAGCAAACATGGCGTGAAACGCACGCGCCCGGCAGGAGGGGCGAGCCTCTGCCCTCCTGCGGCACCCGTTAGCTGGTCAGCTGATCAGTGCAGCTTGACGCGCGGGCTGGTCTTGCTGCGCAGCCAGTGGGTCACGGTATCCAGCCCCATGCCCACGGCGCCGTGCAGCGCCATGACGTGCATGCGGTACAGGGAGCTGTACATCACGCGCGCCAACAGGCCTTCGATGAACATGGAGCCGCCGATCAAGCCGCCCATCAGGCTGCCGACCGCGCTGAAATGCCCCAGCGACACCAGCGACCCCAGGTCCTTGAAGGCAAACGACGGCAGCGGCTTGCCGTCCAGTCGCGCGCGCAGCGCGCCGTAGAGGAACATGGCCTGCTGGTGCGCGGCCTGGGCGCGCGGCGGCACCGCGCCCTGCTTCTCGGGCCAGGGGCAGCTGGCGCAATCGCCAAAGGCGAAGATATCGGGATCGGCCTCGCTTTGCAGCGTGGGCTTGACGATGATCTGCCCCATCCGGCTGACCGGCAGGCCCAGGGTGGACAGCACCGCCGGCGCGGTAATGCCGGCGGCCCACACCGTCAGGTCGGCGTCGATGCGCTTGCCGCTGGCGGTCAGCACCGCGTCCTCGGTGACTTCGGTCACGCGCTCGGCAGTGAGGACTTCGATGTCGAGCTTGTGCAGCAGCTTGGTGGTTTCGGTGGACACGCGCTCGGACAGCGCGGGCAGGATGCGCGGGCCGGCCTCGATCACGTGGATGCGCACATCGCGGCGCGGATCCAGCTGATGCAGCCCGTAGGCGCTGAGCACGTGCGCGGTATTGCGCAGCTCGGCGGAGAGCTCGACGCCGGTGGCGCCGGCGCCGATGATGGCAACGTCCACGCGCGGGCGGCTGTCTTCGCCAATGCGCCCGCGCCCGTTCTGGGCACGCACGCAGGCCGAGATCAGCTTGCGGCGGAAGCGCTCTGCCTGGTCCACGGTGTCGAGCGCGATGGCGTTCTCGGCCGCGCCGGGCACGCCGAAGAAATGCGTGACGCAGCCGATCGCCAGCACCAGGGTGTCATAGGGCAGTTCGCGCGCGGGCAAGAGCTCCGTGCCGTCGAGGTCGACGCAGGCCGCCACCGAGATGGTCTTGCGGGTCCGGTCGATGCCGGTCAGCTCGCCTTGCTGGAATTCGAAATGATGCCAGCGCGCCTGCGCGACGTATTCGAGTTGATGGGTGTGGGGATCCATGCTGCCGGCGGCCACTTCATGCAGCAGCGGTTTCCAGATATGCGTGGGGGAGCGGTCCACCAGTACCACCTGCGCGGCCCCGCTCTTGCCGAGCTTGTCGCCCAGCCGCGTGACCAGCTCCAGCCCGCCTGCTCCTCCTCCCACTACGATGATGCGATGCGCCCTTCCCTCTGTGCTCATGATCTACCCAGTGTCGTCGATATTCTTTTGCCGGGGCACGACGCGAGCCAGTAGCCACGGCTTTTCGCCAGTTTGCTGCACAGCAGCACAACTGGCAAGGCGCCATTCACCGATTCAGCGGTCGCTTCATTCGATACCAGGATGCAGGAATACGGGACCGTGGGCAATCCCGGAGCGGCCCGAGGGGCCGCCCCGTGCGCTTAGTGGGCCTCCTCCCAGTTGCTGCCGGTGCCGACTTCGGCCACCAGCGGCACGCGCAGTTCGGCCACATTGCACATCAGTTCCGGCAGCTTGACCTTGACCAGCTCCAGCTCGGCCTGCGGCACTTCAAGCACCAGTTCATCATGCACCTGCATGACTTGGCGCGTGCCCAGGCCATCGCGTTCCAGCCAGCCCTGCACGGCGATCATGGACAGCTTGATCAGGTCGGCGGCGGTGCCCTGCATCGGCGCGTTGATGGCGGCACGCTCGGCGCCCTGGCGGCGCGGGCCGTTGCCGCCATTGATGTCGGGCAGCCACAGGCGGCGGCCGAACACGGTCTCGACGAAGCCCTGCTCGCGCGCGGTCTGCCGCGTTTCTTCCATGTACCTCGCCACGCCGGGGTAGCGCATGAAATAGCGATCGATATAGTGCTTGGCGGCCTCGCGCTCGATGCCGAGGTTGCTGGCCAGGCCAAAGGCGCTCATGCCGTAGATCAGGCCGAAATTGATGACCTTGGCGTAGCGGCGCTGCTCGCTGCTGACCGCATCCGGCGCCACGCCGAAGATCTCCGCCGCGGTGGCGCGGTGCACGTCCTCGCCCTCGGCGAACGAGCGCATCAGGTTCTCGTCGCCGGAGATATGGGCCATGATGCGCAGCTCGATCTGCGAGTAATCGGCCGACACGATCACGTTGCCCGGACCGGCGATAAAGGCCTCGCGGATACGCCGGCCTTCTTCGGTACGCACGGGGATGTTCTGCAGGTTGGGCTCGGTCGAAGCCAGCCGGCCGGTCACCGCGGTGGTTTGCCCATAGCTGGTATGCACGCGGCCGGTAGCCGGGTTGACCATCTTCGGCAGCTTGTCGGTATAGGTGGACTTGAGCTTGGCCAGGCCGCGGTAGTCCAGCAGCAGCTTGGGCAGCGGGTAATCCTCGGCCAGCTTCTGCAACACCTCTTCGTCGGTGGACGGCGCGCCGCTGGCGGTCTTCTTGACCACCGGCAGCTTCATCTGGCCGAACAGGATCTCGCCGATCTGCTTGGGCGAGCCAAGATTGAAGGGCTGGCCCGCGGCCTCATAGGCGGCCTGTTCCAGCTCCAGCATGCGCTGGCCAAGCTGCGCGCTCTGCGCGCCCAGGCGCGCGGCGTCGATCAGCACGCCATTGCGCTCGATCTTCTGCAGCACCACCGAGACCGGCATCTCGATCTGCTCATAGACGTAGTGCACGCCCCGCAAGGCCTCGACCTGCGGGTACATATTGCGGTGCAGGCGCAGCGTGACGTCGGCATCCTCGGCGGCGTACTCGGTGGCGCGCGCGATGTCGATCTGGTCGAAGCCGATCTGGCTCGCGCCCTTGCCGCACACTTCCTCGTAGCTGATGGTCTTGAGGCCGAGCAGGCGCTCGGCCAGGCTGTCCATGCCATGGTTGCGGTGGGACGCCAGCACGTAGCTCTGCAGCATGGTGTCGTGCACGATGCCGCGCAGGTTCACGCCATGATTGGCAAAGACATGGGCGTCGTACTTCAGGTTCTGACCGACCTTGCCGCGCAACGGGTCTTCCAGCCAGGCGCGCATGCGCGCCAGCACGGCCTCGCGCGTGAGCTGGCCATTGGCTTCCAGCCCCACCACATCCGGGCCGCGATGCGCCACCGGGATATAGCAGGCTTCGCCCGGCTCGATGGACAGCGAGATGCCGACCAGCTGCGCCTGCAGCGGGTCCAGCGAGGTGGTCTCGGTATCGATGGACACCAGCGGCGCGGTTTCGATGCGACGCATCCAGGCCTCCAGCGCCGCCTCGGTCGCCACGGTCTCGTAGCGGATCTGGGCCGGGGCCGGGGCGCTGTCGAACAGGCCGCCCTGGGCCGGGCCCGGATCGGCCGCACCCGCACCCGCGCCCGTGCCGGCCGCGGCAGGCGCAGCAGCGCTGGCGCGCGCCTGGGCGCGCGGGTTGGGCAGGCTTTCGCCGGTGGCCTCGCGCAGCCAGGTCTTGAAGCCATAGCGCGCGAAGAAGTCGATCAGCTTGTCCTTGTCCTCGCTCCCACCCTTGAGCTGGTGGAAGTCGGCCAGCGAGCTCGTCAGGTCGCAATCGGTCTTGACCGTCACCAGCTCGCGCGCCTTGGGCAGCCACTCCAGCGTATTGCGCAGGTTCTCGCCCACCACGCCCTTGATGCCGGGGGCGCTGGCCATGACATCGTCGAGCGTGCCGTACTCGGTCAGCCATTTGACCGCGGTCTTCGGGCCCACCTTGGGCACCCCGGGCACGTTGTCCACGGCGTCGCCGATCAGCGAGAGATAGTCGACGATGCGATCCGGTGGCACGCCAAACTTGGCGACCACGCCGGGCGGGTCGAGGACTTCGCCGCTCATGGTGTTGACCAGCGTGACATGGTCGTCGACCAGTTGAGCCAGGTCCTTGTCGCCGGTGGAGACCACCGTGCGCATGCCTTCGGCGGTGGCCTGGCGCGCGAGCGTGCCGATCACGTCGTCCGCCTCCACGCCTTCCACCACCACGATGGGCCAGCCCAGCGCGCGCACGGCTTCGTGGATCGGCTCGATCTGCTTGGCCAGGTCTTCGGGCATCGACGGGCGATGCTCCTTGTAGGCCGGATAGAGGTCGTCGCGGAAGGTCTTACCCTTGGCGTCGAACACGCAGGCGCTATACTCTGCCGGGAAATCGCTGCGCAGCTTGCGCAGCATATTGATCATGCCGTAGATTGCCCCTGTGGGCAGGCCCTCACCGTTCCTCAGGTCCGGCAGAGCGTGATACGCACGATACAGATAGCTCGATCCATCGACGAGCAAGAGTGTTTTTGGACTATCCGACATTCACATGGACTCAAAATTGACTGGTGCCGCCGCAGGCGGTGCGAACGCCGCCCCCCCTTCCGACGCAGCCGGCGCCGATAACCCGGCGGCGGCCCTCAAGCAGGCCGCGCAAGGCAGTATTACCACCGCGGCCGATATGGACGTGAACGTGACGGTCAGCGCCGCTGCCGATGGCCCGGGAGATACATCCCCCGCCGCCGGCATCCGCGCCAACCCACGCAAGATGATTCCCAGCCTGCGTGCGCTGGCCGACGAAGACCGCGCGACTGCAAAAAAAGCGCGCGCTTCGTGGCAAATGTTCACGATTATGGCAGAGTTCATCGAGGCGACCGAGTACCTTTCCGAGATCCGCCCGGCGGTCTCGATCTACGGAAGTGCTCGCTTGCGCGAGGATTCGCCTTACTACCAGCGCACCATCGAGATCGCCCGCCTGTTCTCCGACGCGGGCTTCGCGGTGATCTCGGGCGGCGGCCCGGGCATCATGGAGGCGGCCAACAAGGGCGCCCACGCGGGCAAGTCGGCCAGCGTCGGCCTGAACATCGAGCTTCCGCACGAGCAGCAAGGCAATCCCTACCAGGACATCGCCATGCGCTTTCGCCACTTCTTCACGCGCAAGGTCACTTTCGTCAAGAATTCGGACGCCTTTATCGTGATGCCGGGCGGTTTCGGCACGCTGGATGAACTGGCCGAGGTGCTGACGCTGGTGCAGACCGGCAAGTCCCGCGCCGTCCCGGTGGTGCTGTTCGGCAGCCGCTTCTGGAAGGGCCTGCTCGACTGGTTCCGCTTCACGCTGCTGCCGATGGGCCTGATCGCCGAGCACGACCTCGACCTGATGAAGATCGTGGATGAGCCGCACGAAGTGCTCGAAGCGGTATATGAGTACTACGAGCAGCGTGGCGGCGACAACCCGATGCCGCCCAAGGAAGAGATGTTCTACCTCTGACCCGGGTCGGCCATGCGGCTTCCTTCCGGGCCCGCCGCCCGTCCAGCAAAGGTGCCCGCCGGGTCACCGCGAGGGGCCCGGTGCGGGCAGGAATTGCTAGAATGGAACCCTGACACACTGCGAAAGCCTGGCGTCGCCGGGCTGCAGCGCCATTTGTGGCGCAGCATGCCCCTGGCCTGCTGCACTGCACAGGAGCCTTCGATGACCTCCCCCTCACTCCTGGCCACCGCACGCGCGGCAGCGCCGGAGCCGTTCCGGGCCGCCGCCCGCGCGCTCGGTTTTGCAGCCTTGCTGGCGCTTTGCGCCCCCGCCGCGGTAATGGCGCAGCCGAGCACCGAACAGGCAGGCGGCGCCCTGACCCAGCAAGAGCTGAACCAGATCAACGACCGGCCGATCACCACGCCCGCCAAGACCCAGCTGAACCAGCCGCGCGAACCGAGCTTCCAGCTCAATGAGCGGGATGGCACCCAGGTCCGGGAATACAAGAACAAGGGCCAGGCCACCGATATTGAGGTCAAGTCCGGCATGGGCACCAAGTACCAGATGAGCAAGCCGGAAGACAGCTCGCCGAAGATCCGGGACCACGACACAAACCGCGTGCCGTCGGTCAAAGTGTTGCAATTCTGAGTGACGGCAATCCGGGGCTTGACGTCCCGGGTCCGGCGTCCCGATTTTCGCTTTCTGTTTTCTGCTTGCTGTTTCCTGATTTCCCACGACCCCGCCAGAAGATCACGGCGGGGCCGCGCCGGCGCTTCCGGCATCCATGCCGCGAAAGCCAAGCTCTGCTTGCGCCCGCCGCCATCCGTTTCGATTCACACAAAGAGTATGGCCGTATTCACCACGGTCTCGCCGGACGAGATCGCCAGTTGGCTCCTTGATTACAACCTGGGCGAAATGCGCGACTTGCGCGGCATTGCCTCGGGCATCGAGAACAGTAACTTCTTCCTGACCATGGAGCAGGACGGCGTCACGCGCGAATACGTGCTGACCATCTTCGAGCGCCTGACGTTCGAACAGCTGCCGTATTACCTGCACCTGATGGCCCACCTGGCCGCGCACGACATCTGCGTGCCAGCGCCTGTCCCGGGCCGCGACGGCGAGATCCTGCGTGCCCTCAAGGGCAAGCCGGCGACCATCGTCACGCGGCTGCCGGGCGGCTCGCAGCTGGCGCCAGGCGTGGGGCATTGCGCGCAAGTGGGCGACATGCTCGCCCGCATGCACCTTGCCGGCCAGAGCTATCCGCGCCAGCAGCCGAACCTGCGCAGCCTGCCGTGGTGGCAGCAGACGGAAGGCGAGATCCTGCCGTTCCTGGATGCCGGCCAGCAAGCGTTGCTGCGCGAGGAACTGGCCCACCAGACCGCGTTCTTCGGCGGCGCGGGTTACGCGGCGCTGCCCGGCGGCCCTTGCCATTGCGACCTGTTCCGCGACAACGCGCTGTTCGAGGATGGCCCGGCCGGGCAGGACAAGCTGGGGGGCTTCTTCGATTTCTACTTCGCCGGCAACGACAAGTGGCTGTTCGACCTGGCCGTCACCGTCAACGACTGGTGCATCGACCTGGCCAGCGGCACGCTCGACGCCGAGCGCGCCCAGGCTCTGCTGCGGGCTTATCATGCCGTGAGGCCGCTGGGCCCCATCGAGGCGCAACACTGGCGCGACATGCTGCGCGCCGGCGCACTGCGCTTCTGGATTTCCCGCCTGTGGGACTTCTACCTGCCACGCGAGGCCGACATGCTGCAACCGCATGACCCGACCCACTTTGAACGCATCCTGCGCCGGCGCATCGAAGCCGCCGCGCTGCCCTGGACCTGACCGTCATGCAATTACTGGAAGTCTCCGCCAAGGAAGGTTATGTCTGGTTCCGCCAGGGTGTCTGGCTGTTCCGCAAGAACCCGCTCGCCTTCCTGATGCTGTTGTTTGTCTACTTGATCGCCGCGCAACTGGCCGTGTTCGTGCCGTTGATCGGCATCATCGCGCTGCTGGTGGTCACCCCGGGCCTGTCGGTCGGCATCATGACCGCCTGCCGCGAGGTGATCCTGAACAAACGCGTGCTGCCCACCGTGTTATTGGCGGGATTCCGCGGCAACGGCAAGCAAGCCAGCCGCAACCTGCTGGTGCTGGGCGGCATCTATGCCGGCCTGGTCTTCGTGCTGAGCCTGATCGCTGGCAGCCTGGTGGACATCAGCACGCTGGTGCCTATCCTGCTCAAGGAAGAAGCACCGTCGGCGGATTCCGTGCGGCAGCTGTACTTTGCGCTGATGATCGGCGCGGCGCTGTACACGCCCATCGCCATGCTGTTCTGGTTTGCGCCGTTGCTCACCGCGTGGCACAACGTGCCGCCGGTCAAGGCGCTGTTCTTCAGCTGGACCGCGTGCTGGCGCAACCGTGGCGCGTTCCTGGCCTATGGCGTGGTGTTCGCGGTCTTGCTGGTGGCGGTACCTTTTTTCCTCGAGGCGCTGTTCGGCGCATTGGGGGCTGAGGCGGTGCTGTCCTTCCTGGTCACACCGTACTCCCTGCTGATGCTGGCGATCATGTATTGCTCGTTCTACGCCACCTACCGCGGCTGCTTCAATGTGGTACCGGAAGAAGCCGCCGGCAAGACGGACCTGGCAGCCTGAAGACCTGACGGCTGGCCCCGGCCCGGGCGCAGCCGCCCCCCGTCACACGGCCGGCAGGCCGAACAGCCGGGCCGCGTTGCGGTCCGGCGCCTCGCACAGCGGCCCCAGCCACTCCCACACCTTGCGCTGCAGGCCGGCATAGCCGGCCTCGGCCTCGTGATTGGTCCACGGCCAGTCCGATCCCCACAGCAAGCCTTGCTCGCCCAGGCAGTGGTACCAGCCGGCCACCACGCCTGCCAGGTCCGCCGCCACGCGATACGGCGCGCTCAGCTTGACGTAGACCTCCCTCTGCCCGCGCCAGTGCGCGGCGCAAGCCAGCATCGGCGCGTCTGCCTGCACCCCGGACGCGGGCTTGCCGAAATGATCCAGCACCAGCGCAATCGGCACCGGCGGCAGCCAGGCATGCAGCTCAAACAGCCGGCCCGGGTCGGTATGCAGCTCCAGGTGCCAGCCCAGCGCGTGGGCCGCCTCCAGCAACGCAGGCCAGCGCGCGTCGCGCCAGGACGCGTCGTTGTGCCGCCCCACCATGTTCCAGCGCAGCCCGCGCACGCCCAAGCCATGCAGCCGCGCCAGCTCGCCAACGGATGCCTCCGGGCCAACAACGCAAACGCCTCGCAGCGAGGGCGAAGCCGCCAGCGCCGCCTCCAGCTCGCTGTTGTCGCTGCCGAAAAAACTCGGCTGCACCACCACGCCCGCGCGCACGCCATGCGCCCCGGAAATGGCTTGCCACTGCGCCAGGCTGGCGCCGTAGGCGGGCCGGTAGCGCGCCCCGCCCACGGCGGGGGCATCTGCGGAAAACACGTGGAAATGGGTATCGATCTGGAACATGTTCTGGCCCAAGGAACGGCGCATGCCGCCATGAATGGTAGCGCCGGCCACTTTGTGCCGGCCAGACGCCCGGCGGTTGACACCAGTGCCCCTCCATTCTATGCTCTAGTCCTATAGATGACTAGAGCCCTCGGCAATGCTCAGCCGCCGGGGCACGCACGAAGGACACGAATGCCCGACCGTTCCGCCCTGCCCGACCCGACGGGCGCCGACCTCGACGCCTCGCCAGCCAGCCTGGCGGCGCCACGCTGGGCCCGCATCGCGACCGCGCTCAAAGGCCGCATCCTGGCCGGCGAATGGGCCTCCGGCACCGCCATTGCGGCCGAGAGCGCGCTGGCCGAGCACTACGGCGTGGCGCTGGGCACCATGCGCGCTGCCATCCAGGCACTCGTGGACGAAGGCCTGCTGGAACGCGTGCATGGCCGCGGCACCTTTGTGCGCGGCGCGCTCACCGGCGCCACCATGGCGCGGTTTTTCCGCTTCGGGGATGCCGGCTCGGAGATCCCCGAGTCGCGCATCGTGTCGCTGCGCACGCTGGCCGCGCCGGCGGATGTGGCGGTGCAACTGGGGCTGGCGGCGGGCACGCCGGTGCTGCGCGTACTGCGCCAGCGCGGCTGGGAAGGCCAGGTCCGCCTGCTCGAGACCATCTGGCTGCCGGCGGCGCTGTTCAGCGCGCTGGCCACGCTCAAGCCGGCCGAGTTCGCGCCCCTGCTCTACCCGATGTATGCCGAGCGTTGCGGCGTCACCGTCGGCCGCGCCGTCGACGACTTGCGCTTCACCCGGCTGGGCGCACGCGAGGCCGCCCAGCTCAGCTTGCCGGAGGGCCATCCCGCGCTGGCGGTCAGCCGCGTGGCATTCGACCTCGCGGGCCGGTGCGTGGAGTTCCGCCAGACGCTGGGCAATGCCGACGATTTCCACTATCGCGCCGAGGTTCGCTGAACCGCGCAAGAGCGCGCCGCCGCGAAGTGCGGGCCGGCGCAGCACCCAGACCTGCACATCCCGAGGAGACCCATGCGATTCCCGATCCGTCTTTGCGCCAGCGCCCTATGCTGGCTCGCCGCTGGCACCAGTGGCCTTGCGCAGGCCCAGGCCTGGCCCGCCGCCAAGCCCATCCGGCTAGTGGTCACCTACGCGCCCGGCGGCGGCGCCGACACCATGGCCCGCATGATCTCGCCGCGCCTGGGCCAGGAACTGGGCCAGACCATCGTGGTGGACAACCGGCCCGGCGCGGGCGGCCAGATTGGCACGGACCTGGTCGCCAAGTCGGCGCCGGACGGCTATACGGTACTGCTCGATGCCGCCTCGTTTGCCGCCAATCCCTCGCTCTACAAGCGGCTGCCCTACGACCCGGTCAAGTCCTTCGTCCCGGTCTCGGTGCTGGCGCTCTATCCCAATATGCTGGTGGTGAACCCGCGGTTCCCGGCCAAGACCACGCAGGAGCTGATCGCGATGGCGCGCGCCAAGCCGGGCAGCATCGCCTATGCGTCGTCCGGCAACGGCTCGGCCCAGCACCTGGCGGGCGCGCTGTTCGCGCAGCGCATGAAGCTGGACCTGCTGCATGTGCCGTATAAAGGCGGCGGCCCGGCCATGGCCGATGTGATTGCGGGGCAGGTGCCGGTGTTCTTTGCCAATACGGCCTCCGGCCTGCAGCATGTGCGCGCCGGCAAGCTGCGCGTGCTCGGCGTGACCGGCGCCAAGCGCACGGCCATCCTGCCCGACACGCCGACGCTGGCCGAGGCAGGCGTGCCGCACTATGAGGTCTACGAGTGGAATGGCGTGTTCTTGCCCGCGGGCACGCCGCCGGAGATCGTCAAGCGCCTGTCGGATGCGATCCGCAAAGTCATCAACCTGCCGGAGAACCGCGAGCGCGTGACCAGCCTGGGCGGGGAGATCGTGGCCGGCACGCCGGCCGAAGCGGCCAGGTTCATCCAGGCCCAGACCACCGAATGGGCCAAGGTGATCAAGGAAGGCAACATCCAGCTGGACTAGCCGCCTCCCTGGTTGCTTAGCCGATCATCCGATCAGTCGATCGGGTCCAGCTTGGCGACCGACAGCATCAGCCATTTGGCGCCGTGGCGCTTGAACTTGATGTTGGCGCGGGCGGCCTCGCCCTCGCCTTCCAGCCCGGCGATCACACCTTCGCCAAACTTGTTGTGGAACACGCTCTGGCCGATGCGCAAGCCCGCGCCGGCCTGGCGCTTGGCGTCGGCGTAGCCGTTGCCGGTGTCCATGCCGCCGGTGGGCTGGGTGCCCGAGTAGGGGACGTCCTCAGGCCGCTTGAACCAGTCGCGGCCCCAGCCGCCCTCGTTCTGCTGGCGGCGCTGCGAACCACCACCGCCACCGCCATAGGCCTGCGCAGGCGGCATCAGCCACTTGAGCGATTCCTCCGGCAGCTCCTCGAAAAAGCGCGAGCGCACGTGGTAGCGCATCTGCCCGTGCAACACGCGGCTTTGCGCAAACGAGAGATAGAGCCGCTCGCGCGCACGCGTGATCGCCACGTACATCAGGCGGCGTTCTTCCTCCAGCCCGTCGGCTTCGGTGGCGCTGTTCTCGTGCGGGAACAGCCCTTCTTCCAGCCCGGTGATGAAGACCGCGTTGAACTCCAGCCCCTTGGCCGCGTGCACCGTCATCATCTGCACGGCGTCCTGGCCGGCCTGCGCCTGGTTGTCGCCGGCTTCCAGCGACGCATGGGTGAGGAAGGCCACCAGCGGGGTCATCACCGCCGGCAGCGCCTCGGGGTCCAGTACCTGCTGGGCCTGGTCGCCCTCGGCCAGCGCGGGCAGCGGCTGCGCGCCATCGCGCCCGACGGGAATCGCGCTGGCCAGCGCGTCCAGGCCAAATCCTTCTTCCATCACGAACGCCTGCGCGGCCGTCACCAGTTCCTGCAAGTTCTCGATGCGGTCCTGGCCTTCTTTTTCAGCGCGATAGTGCGTGATCAGGCCGCTGGTGTTGGTCACGTACTCGACCGTTTCCGGCAGCGTCATGCGGCGCGTCTCGGCGCGCATCTGCTCGATCAGCCGCACAAAGGCGCCCAGCGTGCTGCCGGCCTTGCCGGGCACGAAGGCCACGGCTTCGGCCAGTGAGCAGTTGTACTGGCGCGCCGCATCCTGCAGGGATTCCAGCGAGCGCGCGCCAATGCCGCGCGTTGGAAAATTCACCACGCGACCGAAGGCGGCGTCGTTGCGCGGGTTTTCCAGCAACTGCAGGTAGGCCAGCGCGTGCTTGACTTCGGCACGCTCGAAAAAGCGCAGGCCGCCGTACACGCGATAGGAAATGCTCGCCGAGAACAGCGCGTGCTCGATCACCCGCGACTGCGCATTGCTGCGGTAGAGGATGGCGATTTCCGAGCGGCTCATGCCCTGCGCGATCAGGTCGCGGATTTCCTCGACGATCCAGCCGGCTTCCTGGCCGTCGGTGCCGGCCTGGTACACCCGCACCGGCTCGCCGTGGCCGGCATCGGTGCGCAGGTTCTTGCCCAGGCGGCGTGAATTGTGCGCGATCAGGTGGTTGGCCGAATCCAGGATGTGGCCATGGGAGCGGTAGTTCTGCTCCAGCTTGATCATGTGGCGCACGCGGAATTCGTGCTCGAAGTCGCGCATGTTGCCGACATTGGCGCCGCGGAACGCGTAGATGCTCTGGTCGTCGTCGCCCACCGCGAACACCGCGGCGGGATTCTGCGTGCCGAAGCCAGCCAGCATCTTGAGCCACTGGTACTGCAGCACGTTGGTGTCCTGGAACTCGTCCACCAGCACATGGCGAAAACGGTGCTGGTAGTGCTGGCGGATCGCGTCGTTGTAGCGCAGCAGCTCGTAGCAGCGCAGCAGCAACTCGGCGAAATCGACCACGCCTTCGCGCTGGCACTGCACGTCGTAGGCGGCGTAGAGGTCGACGAAGCGGCGGTTGAAGTCGTCGTTGGCCTCCACGTCGGCCGGGCGCAGGCCTTGCTCCTTGGCGTTGTTGATGAAGTACTGGAGGTTCTTGGCCGGGTACTTCTCGTCGTCGACATTAAGCGACTTGAGCAGGCGCTTGAGCGCGGAGAGCTGGTCCTGGCTGTCGAGGATGGCGAAGGTCTGCGGCAGGCCGGCGTCGCGGTAATGCGCGCGCAGCAGGCGGTTGCACAGCCCGTGGAAGGTGCCGATCCACATGCCGCGCGTGTTGATCGGCAGCATCGACGTCAGCCGCGTCATCATCTCCTTGGCGGCCTTGTTGGTAAAGGTCACCGCCAGCAAGCCGGCGGGCGACACCCGGCCGTTCTGGATCAGCCACGCGATGCGGGTGGTCAGCACGCGCGTCTTGCCGCTGCCCGCGCCAGCCAGGATCAGCGCCGGCTCGTCAGGCAAAGTGACGGCGGCTAGTTGTTCAGCATTGAGATTGGCAAGCAGGTCGGACATCGGGGAGGCCTTGTGGAGTGCCCCGAATTATACCGGGGCGCCCCTCGTGCCCGTGCGGCCCGTGCTAGCGGACGCGGGGATCGTCCGGCGACGGGTTGGAAAAGCCACTAAACAGGGGCGGATCCCCTCGCGAGAGGTAAGCCGCGCACTTTCAGGCAGGGCAAAGCGCCGGCAAAATGACGCCGCGACGCCGGCTGCGGGCCGAAATCGCGCACCCTCCACCCGCCTCCCCTATAATTTGACGTTTTCCCGGCGCGTTGCCCCTGCCCGCCTGGCCCGCAGAATCCGACGTAATCATCGACATCCGAGCATGACCGCCCAAGACCAGTCCCTTGCCAAGAGCTTCGAACCCGCCGCCATTGAGGCCAAGTGGGGCCCCGAGTGGGAGAAGCGCGGCATCGCGAAGCCGACCCTCGACCCGGACCGTCCGGACTTCTGCATCCAGCTGCCCCCGCCCAATGTGACCGGCACGCTGCACATGGGCCATGCCTTCAACCAGACCATCATGGACGGCCTGGCCCGCCACGCCCGCATGAGCGGCGCCAACACCCTGTGGGTGCCGGGCACCGACCACGCCGGCATCGCCACCCAGATCGTGGTGGAGCGCCAGCTGGAAACGCAGGGCGTGTCGCGCCATGAGCTCGGCCGCGAGAAGTTCACCGAGAAGGTGTGGGCCTGGAAGGAGGAGTCCGGCTCGACCATCACGCGCCAGATCCGTCGCATGGGCGCCTCGATCGACTGGAGCCATGAGTACTTCACGATGTCGCCGGAGATGTCCAAGGCGGTCACCGAGGTCTTCGTGCGCCTGTTTGAGCAGGGCCTGATCTACCGCGGCAAGCGCCTGGTGAACTGGGACCCGGTGCTCGGCACCGCAGTGTCCGACCTGGAAGTGGACAACGTCGAGGAAGAAGGCTCGATGTGGCACATCCGCTATCCGCTGGCCGAGGCCGATACCGTGCACGGCCTGACCCACCTGACGGTGGCCACCACCCGCCCCGAGACCATGCTGGGCGACGTGGCCGTGATGGTGCACCCGGAAGACGAGCGCTATGCGCACCTGATCGGCAAGTCTGTGCGCCTGCCGCTCACCGGCCGCGATATCCCGGTGATCGCCGACGACTACGTCGACCGCGAATTCGGCACGGGCGTGGTCAAGGTCACGCCGGCCCACGATTTCAACGACTATGCGGTTGGCCAGCGCCACAAGCTGCCGCAGCTGTCCATCCTGACGCTCGACGCCAAGATCGTCGCCGACGCGCCCGCGGCCTATGCCGGCCTGGACCGCTTCGAGGCGCGCACGCGCATCGTGGCGGATCTCGAAGCGCAGGGCCTCCTGGCCGAGGTCAAGAAGCACAAGCTGATGACGCCGCGCAGCGAGCGCACCGGCAGCGCCATCGAGCCGATGCTGACCGACCAGTGGTTCGTCGCCATGAGCAAGCCGGCGCCGGAAGGCACGTTCCACCCCGGCCGCTCGATCGCCGAAGTGGCGCTGGATGCCGTGCAGAGCGGCGAGATCAAGCTGATCCCCGATAACTGGAACAGCACCTACAACCAGTGGCTGGAGAACATCCAGGACTGGTGCATCTCGCGCCAGCTGTGGTGGGGCCACCAGATCCCGGCCTGGTACGACGAGGCCGGCAAGTGCTTTGTCGCCCGCACCGAGGAAGAGGCCCAGGCCCAGGCGCGCGCGGCCGGCAGCACCGGGCCGCTGCGCCGCGAGGACGACGTGCTCGACACCTGGTTCTCGTCGGCGCTGGTGCCGTTCTCGTCGCTGGGCTGGCCAGCCGAGACGCCGGAGTTGCAACATTTTCTGCCGTCGTCTGCACTTGTTACCGGTTACGACATCATTTTCTTCTGGGTGGCACGCATGGTCATGATGACCAAGCATTTCACCGGAAAGGTGCCGTTCCACACCGTGTATGTGCACGGCCTGGTGCGGGATTCGGAAGGCAAGAAGATGAGCAAGTCCGAGGGCAACACCCTGGACCCGGTCGACCTGATCGACGGCATCGACCTCGACACCCTGCTCAAGAAACGCACCACCGGCCTGCGCCGTCCCAAGGACGCGCCCAAGATCGAGAAGAAGACGAAGAAGGAATTCCCCGAGGGCATTCCCGCGTTTGGTGCGGATGCGCTGCGCTTCACCTTCGCCTCGCTAGCCACGCTGGGCCGCAATATCAACTTCGACACCGGCCGCTGCGAAGGCTATCGCAACTTCTGCAACAAGCTGTGGAACGCCACGCGCTTCGTCCTGATGAACACCGAAGGGCACGATTGCGGCATGGGCCCGTGCACCAATGACTGCGGCCCCGACGGCTACCTGCATTTCTCGCAGCCGGACCGCTGGATCGTGTCGCTGCTGCAGCGCGTGGAGGCCGAGGTGGAGAAAGGCTTTGCCGAGTACCGCTTCGACAATATCGCCAGCGCCATCTACAAGTTCGTCTGGGACGAATACTGCGACTGGTACCTGGAGCTGGCCAAGGTCCAGATCCAGAACGGCACGCCCGCGCAGCAGCGCGCCACCCGCCGCACGCTGTTGCGTGTGCTGGAAACGGTACTGCGCCTCGCCCACCCGATCATCCCCTTCATCACCGAAGAGCTGTGGCAGAAGGTAGCGCCGCTGGCCGGCCGCGCCAAGGGCGACGGCAGCGAGACGCTGGCACTGCAGGCCTACCCGCTGCCCGCCATGGCCAAGATCGACGAGGCCGCCGAGCAATGGACCGCGCAGCTCAAGGCCGTGGTCGATGCCTGCCGCAACCTGCGCGGGGAAATGAACATCTCGCCGGCCCAGCGCATCCCGCTGTACGCCGAAGGCGACAGCGCGTTCCTGACGTCGGCCCAGGCCTATGTGCAGGCTCTGGCGAAACTTTCCGAGGTCAAGGTGTTCGAAGATCAGAATACCCTGATGGCTGAAGGTGCCGGCGCGCCGGTGGCCATCGTCGACGGCAACCACCTGTTGCTCAAGATCGAAATCGACGTGGCCGCGGAACGCGTGCGGCTGTCCAAGGAAGTAGAGCGCATCAGCGCCGAAATCGGGAAATGCCGCGGCAAGCTCTCCAACGAGAGCTTCGTCGCCAAGGCCCCCCCCGCTGTTGTCGCGCAAGAAACCCAGCGTCTGTCGGACTTCGAACAGACCCTGGTCAAGCTGCAGGATCAACTACAGCGAATGCCGGCATGAGCTTTGCATCACCAGCAGGGTTTTGTACACCGCAATGATAAGGAAAACCTGATATGGAAACCCGCGTCACCAAGGCTGTCTTCCCGGTAGCCGGTCTCGGCACTCGTTTTTTGCCGGCTACCAAGGCAAGCCCGAAGGAAATGCTGCCGGTGGTCGACAAACCCCTGATCCAGTACGCCGTGGAAGAAGCCATGGCTGCCGGCATCACCGAGATGATCTTCGTGACCGGCCGCTCCAAGCGGGCCATCGAGGATCACTTCGACAAGGCCTACGAACTCGAGGCGGAACTCGAAGCCAAGAACAAGCAGGATCTGCTCTCCCTGGTGCGTTCGATCAAGCCGTCGCATGTGGAGTGCTTCTATGTGCGCCAGCCCGAGGCGCTCGGCCTCGGCCACGCCGTGCTGTGCGCGGAAAAGCTGGTGGGCGACGCGCCGTTCGCCGTGATGCTGGCCGATGACTTGGTGGATGGCGAGCCGCCGGTCATGAAGCAGATGGTGGACCTGTACGGCCACTACAACTGCTCGGTGCTGGGCGTGGAAGAGATCGCGCCGGAGCAAAGCCGCTCCTACGGCGTGGTGGATGGCCGCGAGTGGGAGGAAGGCGTGATCAAGGTGTCGGACATTGTCGAGAAGCCCGCACCCGAGGACGCACCGTCCAACCTGGGCGTGGTTGGCCGCTACATCCTGACCCCGCGCATCTTCGACCATATCCGCAACCTCAAGCCGGGCGCGGGCGGCGAGTTCCAGCTCACCGATGCGATCCAGTCCCTGCTAAGCCAGGAGCAGGTGCTGGCCTACCGCTACAAGGGCGTGCGCTACGACTGCGGCAGCAAGCTGGGCTACCTGAAGGCCACCGTGGAGTTTGCGCTCAAGCACCCGGAGGTGATGGACGAATTCGGCACCTACCTGCGCGCGCGCACCGAAAGCGTCTGAAGGACTGAGGATCGGCGGGTCTGAAACAATGAAAAAAGCCGCGGAAACGCGGCTTTTTTCAATTGGCGCGGGGCGCGCCCGCGCCGCGCTGGCGTTGATTTAACGCCGGCGCATATAGAACACGAACACCTTGTCCACTTCCTGGTGCGACAGCAGCTCGTTGCCGGTCTGCTTGGCAAACGCCTGGAAATCCCGCGTGGCGCCGGGATCGGTGGCGAGAATCTTGAGAACGTCGCCGCTGGGCATGTCGGCCAGCGCCTTCTTGGTACGCAGGATCGGCAGCGGGCAGTTCAGGCCGCGCGCATCCACTTCTTTCTGGAACTCCATTCCTCTCTTCCTTGGTTCTGGGCGCTCAGGGCCGCCATGGCCGTTGGGGCCATGCCTGCCGCTGTCGCATCCATGACTGATGACTATGGCCGGTATTGTAGCGAAATGCCCGGTTGCCCCAGGCCATCGCGCCGGCGCGGGTCGGGGATGTCCTCGCCGGTCTGGCGATCGAAGAAGCGCACCGGATGGCCACGCGAGGCAAGCCAGTCCGCCACCGCAAAGCCCGTGCCCGCCGACCAGATGCGCATGTCCTCGGGCGCCACCAGCTTGTAGTCGACCAGTTCTTCCGACAACGCGATCGTGCCGCTCGCCTGCACATGGTAGGCGATGATCAGCTCGTTCTTGCGCATGAACTCGTACACGCCGATCAGCGATACCGAGTGCGCGTCCAGGTTGGTTTCTTCCTTCAGCTCCCGCGCCACGCCCTGCTCCGGCGTCTCGTCGCGCTCCATGAAGCCGGTCACCAGCGCGAACATTTTTTCCGGCCACGCGGCGTTGCGCGCCAGCAGCAGCTTGCCTTCATATTCCACCACCGCGGCCAGCACGGGCAGCGGGTTGTTCCAGTGGACAAAGCCGCACTCTGGCTGGATGCAAGCATCGCGCTCGCGGCCGGAATGCTGCAGCAATTCCAGCGGCGAACCACATTGCGGACAATATCGGTAAACGGCCATGCGGGAGCTCCTGTCTTTGTAGTCTTGTTATGTTGTCATTTTATAAGCGCGGCGCCGTTCACGCGCCGCAGGCCACGCGCATATCCGCAGCCAGCGCCTCGACGGTTTCCGGATGCAGGTCCCACGAGCACATGAAGCGGCAGCCACCGGCACCGATAAAGGTATAGAAGCGCCAGCCCTTGGCACGCAGCGCCTCGATGGCCGGCAACGGCAGCTCGGCAAAGACGGCGTTGGACTCGGTCGGAAACATGATGCGCACGCCGGGGATGCTGGCGATGCGCTGGTGCAGCAGCTGCGCCATGGCATTTGCATGGCGGGCGTTGCCGAGCCACACATCGTTCTCGAGCAGGCCCAGCCAGGGCGCCGAGATAAAGCGCATCTTGGAAGCCAGTTGCCCGGCCTGCTTGACGCGGTACGCAAAGTCCTCGGCCAGCTTGCGGTCGAAAAACACCACCGCCTCGCCTACCGGCAGGCCGTTCTTGGTGCCGCCAAAGCACAGCACGTCCACCCCCGCGCGCCAGGTGATCTCCGACGGATGCACGCCGAGTGACGCCACCGCATTGGCAAAGCGCGCGCCGTCCATATGCACCCGCAACTGGCGGCGCTTGGCGATGGCAGCAATGGCACGCACCTCTTCCACCGTGTACACGGTGCCGACCTCGGTCGACTGCGTCAGCGACACCACCTTGGGCTTGGGATAGTGGATGTCCGAGCGGCGCGTCACCAGCGCTTCCACCGCATCGGGCGTGAGCTTGCCGTTGGCGCCCGGCGCGGTCAGCAGCTTGGAGCCGTTGGAGAAAAACTCCGGGCCGCCGCACTCGTCGGTCTCGATATGCGCCAGTTCATGGCAGATCACCGAATGGTAGGACTGGCACAGCGCGGACAGCGCCAGCGAGTTCGCCGCGGTGCCGTTGAAGACGAAGAACACCTCGCAATCGGTCTGGAACAGGTCGCGGATCCGGTCGCAGACTTTTTGCGTCCACGAATCGTCGCCATAGGCCTGCTCGTGACCGCTGCCGTTGGCTTCGAGGAAATACTTGAGCGATTCTGGACAGAAGCCGGCGTAGTTGTCGGAGGCGAAATGCTGCATCGGGAGATCCGTGGCGGGTGGCGAGGCGCGTGCCGTGGGCGTCGGGGCTTGTGCCCTTTGGCCCGTGGCGGGTTTTGGTCTGAGGCTGTCTGTTGCGTAGCTGCGTGTGGCTTACTTCTTGTCAGCCCACAGCTGGCCGCCGGTGGACCAGTTCTCGCGCTTGATGTCGGTGATGATGATATCCACGGCCGAGGCCGAGCAGCCGAGCGTCTCGCAGGTGACGCGGGTGACTTCCTCGACCAGCTTGCGCTTTTGCTCGATGGTGCGGCCTTCGAAGAGTTCTACGTGGTAAGTCGGCATGGCTTGTTTCCTGTTTCCTGTTGTCGTTTTGGTTTTTTGTTGTCCGTGGCTGATTGCCCTGGCGATGCGTGGATGGATCTGCCAGCAGCCGTTAAGGTCAATCGCGGTACGAAGCATCGATTCTATCGAGTTTGCGCAACAGCGACGGCCATTCCAGTTCGCCCTCGACGGCGCCGCCGTCGTCAAGCTGCTCGGAAGCCCGCTGCGCCAGCGCGTGCGGCGGCTGCACGACCTGCCCGCCGGCCTGCGCGCCAAGCTGGATCTCGCAGGCCTTGATGAGCGTCGCCATCAGCACGTAGGCCTCGGCCACGGTCCGGCCCACGGTCAGCGTGCCATGGTTGCGCAGCAGCATGGCGGGATGCTGGCCGAGCGACGCGGTTAGCCGCGCGCCCTCGGCAGGCGTGAACGCCAGGCCTTCGTAGTCGTGATAGGCCAGCCGGCCATAGAAGCGCAAGGCGTGCTGCGAGAGCGCCAACAGGCCGCAGGCCTGGGCCGATACCGACACGCCGGCGCTGTTGTGCAGGTGCATCACGCACACCGCATCGGGGCGTGCGGCATGCACCGCGCCATGCAGCGCGAAGCCGGTGACGTTGACCGCATGCGTGCTGTCGCCCACCACCTCGCCGCGGCCATTGATCTTGACCAGATCGCTGGCGCGGATCTCGTCGAAGGCAAAGCCGAACGGGTTGATCAGGAAGTGATCGGGCTCATCCGGCACGGCGGCCGAGATATGCGTGTAGATAAGGTCGTCCCAACCCTGCAAGGCGCACAGGCGGTAAGCCGCCGCCAGGTCGAGGCGCATGCGCGACTCGGCTTGCGTGACGGGGTGAATGGGTCCCGCGGCACGGGCGGGCTGCAAGGCAAAGGACATGTTCGGCTCCTGCGCCGCGCGTGTCTCGCGCGCCGGTTCAGCCTACCGGCGCCGGGGGCGGCAAAGGCGATACTGTAGCGCAAGGCAGGAGCGGCGTCAGGACGTGCCCGCGTGCCGTGGAAGGGCCGGGTTATCCGCGTTGTTGCCGGCTCATCCAGGCGAAGATCGCGCCACCCAGCAACAGGGCCGCCACCGCGCAGCCAAGCGAGGCGGCAAAGCCGCCGGTGCGCGCCACCAGCGCCGTGGCCAGAGGCGGCCCGACGATCTGGCCGAGGCCGTAGCTGGCGGTCATCAGGCCCATCAGGCGCTGCGCCTGCGCGCCCCACAGCCGCCGCGCCTCGCGCATGGCGAACGACACCAGGGCATTGAACGGCAATCCGGCCAGCATGCTGCTGAGCGCGAACCCCGCCACCGTTGGCCAGACCACCGCGATGGCCACGCCAATTGCCTGCATCACATAGGTAAAGGCCAGCAGGCGGCGATTGTCGCGCTCCGTACTGACGTGCGAGGCGACGAAGGCGCCAATGGTCACCCCCACGCCGAAAATGGGCCAGAACAGGTCGGCCCACAGCGAGCCCGGCATGGCTTGACGCGCAATCACCGGCAGGAAGGTGGCGGTGATGATGTAGCCGAATCCCGCCAGGCCGTAGGCAAACGTCAGCAGCCAGGTCTCGCGGCTCAGCCGCGGCGCCACTTGCACCGGCGCGGCCGGGTCGGCAGCGTGCGCGCCGCGCGGCGCGGGCGTGAAGACATGCCAGACCGCGCCGACCAGCAGCACTGCCAGCGCGCCGAAGGCCAGCCAGCCCCAGCTGGCCCGCCAGCCGGCGCTCACCATGGCAAAGACGGAAACACCCGTGACGACGATGCCGATGCCCGGCCCGCAAAAGATCACGCCGCCCAGCGGCGCCCGGCCCAGTTCGGCCAGCCGGTGCATGCACCAGGCCGAGCCGTAGACCATGACCATCGCGCTGGCCACGCCGGCCGCCGCGCGCGCGAGGCCCCAGGCCGCCATGCCGCCGGGCGAGGCCATGCCAAGCGTCAGCACGACGGTGGCCACCATGCCAATCCGGACCATGCGCGCCGGGTCGGGCAGGATGAACAGGCAGGCGGCGGCGCCGGCGAAGTAGCCCAGGTAGTTCAGCGTGGCCAGCCAGCCGCCCTCGCCCAGCGTGACGCTGCCGTCGTGCAGCATCATGGGCAGCAGCGGCGTAAAGGCGAAGCGGCCAACGCCCATCGCCACGCCCAGCGCCACCAGCCCCGCCAGGGCCACGGCCCAGACGCCGGGCTGTGCCTGCGCCGGCGCGGCGGCGTCGCGGGACGACAGTGTGGATGTGGATTTCATAGGCGCATGCTACGCTCGGATCCGCGAACCGAAAAATGAATAATTGAGAACTCAATCATCTTTTCCCGAGATGATTGTTTGTTTGTCATCACTTCGCCACCCGTTCGCCGTCACTTCATCATCACACCCTGCAAGGGGACCGCAATGGACCTGGCTTCCCTGGAAATCTTCCGCTCCGTGGTGGAGGAAGGCGGCATCACCCGCGCCGCCACCCGGCTGCACCGCGTGCAGTCCAACGTCACCACCCGCATCCGCCAGCTGGAGGCCTCGCTCGGCGTCGAGCTGTTCCTGCGTGACGGCAAGCGCATGGTGCTGACTCCGGCCGGCCAGACCTTGTTCGACTACGCCCGGCGCGTGCTGGACCTGGCCGAGGAAGCCCGCCAGGCCGTGCTGCCGGCCAGGCCGCAAGGCCGCCTGCGCATCGCATCGATGGAGAGCACGGCGGCCAGCCGCTTGCCCACCGTGCTGGCCGCCTATCACCAGGCGTGGCCGGACGTACAGCTAGAGCTGGTGACCTGCCCCACGCGCCAGGCTTTGCAGGCGCTGGCGCGCTTCGAGGTGGACTGCGCCTTCGTGGCGCAGCCGCTGGACGACCCGGCGCTGGCGTCGCTGCCGGCGTTCGAGGAAGAGCTGGTGCTGATCGCGCGCGAGCGCCATGCCCCCATCCACAGTGCGGCCGACCTGGAAACCCGCACCATGCTGTCGTTCGAGTCCGGATGCAATTACCGCGGTCGGCTCGAAGCCTGGTTTGGCGCCAACGGCAGCCCGCCGCGCCGGGTGCTGGAGCTGGGCTCGTATCACGCCATCATTGCCTGCGCGGCAGCCGGCATCGGCGTGGCGATTGTGCCGCGCTCGGTACTTGGGTTGTACCGCGACCTGCCCAAGATCAGCCTCCATGACCTCGGTCCGGCGGGCCAGGTCACCACGCTGCTGGCCTGGCATCCGGCCATGGCCAACACCGCGCTGGGCGCATTGGCCGACACATTCAGGGTGGCCCCGTCCGGGCTGGCAGCGGCGGCCTGAGTCCCATCGGCTGGCGCCGCGCCAGCAAGATGTGCCCGGTCGCCTACACTGGAAGTGGCGCCGCGTTTGCACTCCATGTGCCGGCGTCAATGTCATGAAGCATGTCCCGATGCTCCCGCGATGGCTTGTCACGGCCTTCTGGCTGGCCCTCGTTGCCTTGGTGGCGACACCGCTGGTCCCCGCCACGCCCGCCAATGCGCAGGCGAGCGCGCCCACGGCCGCCGGCGCCATCCCCCCCGTCTTCGTCATTCCGCTCAAAGGCGCGATCGGCCCGGCCAGCGCCAGCTTTATCGAGCGTGGCATGGCCCGCGCGCGCGATGCCGGCGCGCAGCTGATCGTGCTGGAAATGGACACCCCGGGCGGGCTGGACCTGTCGATGCGCGAGATCATCCAGGGCATCCTGGCCTCACCGGTACCGGTGGCGGGCTATGTCTATCCGGGCGGCGCCCGCGCGGCCAGCGCCGGCACCTACATCCTCTACGCGAGCCATATCGCCGCGATGGCGCCCGGCACCAACCTGGGCGCCGCCAGCCCGGTGCAGATCGGCATCGGCGGGCCGCAGAAGCCGGAGGCGACCCCGGCCTCGGCCCCTGCCGGCGCGCCGCCGCAGGACACCATGGAGCGCAAGCAGATGCACGACGCCTCGGCCTATATCCGCGGCCTGGCGCAATTGCGCGGGCGCAATGCCGAGTGGGGCGAACGCGCGGTGCGCGAGGCGGTCAGCCTGTCGGCCAGCGAGGCGGTCGCGCAGAAGGTCGCGGACCTGATCGCGCCCGACCTGCCCGCACTGCTGCGCGCCGTGGACGGCAAGCACATCCAGGCCGCCGGCGTGGACCGCGTGCTGCGCACGGCGCAGGCGCCGGTGCAGATGCTGGAGCCGGACTGGCGCGACAGCTTCCTGGAGGTCATCACCGATCCCAGCGTGGCCCTGATCCTGATGATGGCCGGCATCTACGGCCTGATCTTCGAGTTCTCCACGCCGGGCATGGTGGTGCCTGGCATTGGGGGCGCGATCTGCCTGCTGCTCGCGCTGTTTGCGCTGCATATGCTGCCCGTCAGCTACGCGGGCCTGGGGCTGATCGCACTAGGCATCGGCTGCATGGTGGCGGAGCTATACCTGCCCACCTTTGGCGCGCTGGGCGTGGGCGGCATCATCGCCTTTATCTTCGGGGCGGTGATGCTGATCGATACGAATGTGCCCGGCTTCGGCATTCCGCTATGGCTGATCGGCAGCCTGGCGCTGGCCAGCGCGGTGTTCCTGTTCGCCGTCTGGTCGCTGCTCTGGCGCGCGCGGCGCATGCCCGCGATCAACGGCGGCGACGCGATGATCGGCACGCCTGGCGTGATCCTGGACGATCTCCAGGAAGACGGCTGGGCCGAGGTGCGCGGCGAGCGCTGGCGGGTACATAGCGCGCGGCCGCTGGCGCGCGGCGAACCGGTGCTGGTCATCGGGCGCAATGGGCTGCTGCTCGAAGTGCGCGCCCTCCACGCGTCTGGAACGACAGCCGGCCCGATTCCCCCATCCACCCAAGGAGCATGATCATGGCATTTGGATTCAGCGCAGGCGGTCTGGTCTTCATCATTGCCCTGCTCATCGTTTCCTCCATCCGCGTGCTGCGCGAATATGAGCGCGGCGTGGTGTTCATGCTAGGACGCTTCTGGAAGGTGAAAGGGCCGGGGCTGGTGATCCTGATCCCGGCGGTGCAGCAGATGGTGCGCGTGGACTTGCGCACGGTGGTGATGGACGTGCCGCCCCAGGACGTGATCTCGCGCGACAACGTGTCGGTGAAAGTGAATGCGGTGGTGTATTTCCGCGTGATCGACCCGGAGCGCGCCATCATCCAGGTGGCGAACTTCCTCGAGGCCACCAGCCAGCTGGCGCAGACCACGTTGCGCTCGGTGCTGGGCAAGCATGAGCTCGACGAGATGCTGGCCGAGCGCGAGCAACTCAATATCGACATCCAGAAAGCGCTCGATGCCCAGACCGATAGCTGGGGCATCAAGGTCTCCAACGTGGAGATCAAGCACGTCGACCTCAACGAAACCATGATCCGCGCCATCGCGCGCCAGGCCGAAGCCGAGCGCGAGCGGCGCGCCAAGGTGATCCATGCCGAGGGCGAGTTGCAGGCATCGGTGAAGCTGCTGGAAGCCGCGCAGATGCTGGCAAGGGAGCCGCAGGCGATGCAACTGCGTTATCTGCAGACGCTGACGCAGATTGCCGGGGACAAGAGCTCGACCATCGTGTTTCCGCTGCCGATCGATATCCTGACGCTGATCGGGAAGCTCAGCCGGCAATAGACGTAGAAAAAAGGCGCCGAAGCGCCTTTCTTGATGCAGCAGCAGGGAGACTCAAATTCCCGGCCGATGGTTTTGGCCCAGCATCAGACCTTGCTCGCGACCCACTCGCCGACACCTGCCAGTGCCTGCGGCAGGTTGGCCGGCTCGGTGCCGCCAGCTTGCGCCATGTCCGGACGGCCACCGCCCTTGCCGCCGACCTGCTGCGCGACAAAGTTGACCAGCTCGCCGGCCTTGACCTTGGAGGTAGCATCGGCGGTCACGCCGGCGATCAGGCTGACCTTGCCGTCAGCCACGGCGCCCAGCACGATGGCCGCGGTACCCAGCTTGTCTTTCAGCTTGTCCATGGTCTCGCGCAGCGTCTTGACGTCGGCGCCATCGAGCTGGGCGGCCAGCACCTTGATGCCCTTGACGTCGATGGCTTGCGTCGCCAGTTCGTCGCCTTGCGAGGCGGCCAGCTTGCTCTTGAGGCGTTCCAGTTCCTTCTCCAGCGCGCGCACCTGCTCCTGCACCTGCCCGATACGCGGCACCAGTTCGGACGGCTGCGCCTTGAGCGCGGCGGCGGCTTCGTTCAGCTTGGCGTCCAGCGCTTGCAGGTAGTGCAGCGCGTTGTCGCCGGTGATGGCTTCGACGCGGCGAATGCCCGCTGCCACGCCACCTTCCATCACGATCTTGAACACGCCGATATCGCCGGTACGGGTCACGTGGGTGCCGCCGCACAGTTCCTTGGAGCTGCCGATCGACAGCACGCGCACGTCGTCGGCGTACTTCTCGCCGAACAGCGCCATGGCGCCGCTCTTGACGGCGTCGTCGAACGGCATGACTTCAGCGCCGGTGGCTGCGTTCTGCAGGATCTCGGCGTTGACGATTTCCTCGACGCGACGGATCTGCTCGTCGGTCATCGGCGCGTTGTGCGAAAAGTCGAAGCGGGTCTTGTCGGCGTCGACAAGCGAGCCCTTCTGCTGCACGTGGCTGCCCAGCACTTCACGCAGTGCCTTGTGCATCAGGTGGGTGGCCGAGTGGTTGCGCACGGTGCGCGCGCGGCGTTGCGCATCCACCTGCGCGGTGACGCTGTCGCCCACCTTGAGCGCGCCGCCAGCCAGGGTGCCCTGGTGGCCGAACACATCGGCCTGCACCTTGGTGGTATCGACCACGGTGAACACCGCGCTGCCGCTCTTGAGCTCGCCCTGGTCGCCGGCCTGGCCGCCGGACTCGGCGTAGAACGGCGTGTTATCCAGCACGATCACGCCGGTCTGGCCGGGCTGCATGGTATCGACGGACGCGCCGTCCACATACAGCGCGGCGATCTTCGCGCCGTCCACGCCCAGCTTCTCGTAGCCGTGGAAGGTGGTCTTGTCGCCCTTGTACTCCAGGCCGGCCGCCATCTTGAACTTGCCGGCGGCACGAGCCTGCTCGCGCTGGCGATTCATGGCCGCGTCGAAAGCGGCCTCGTCGACGCTGATTTCCTGCTCGCGGCACACGTCCTGCGTCAGGTCGAGCGGGAAGCCGAAGGTGTCGTGCAGCTTGAAGGCGAGTTCGCCGTCGAGCACCTTGCCGCCCTTGAGCTTGATGTCGGCCAGCGCGCCCTCGAGGATGGACATGCCGTTCTCGATGGTCTCGAAGAAGCGTTCCTCCTCGGCCTTGAGCACTTCCACCACGCGCGACTCGGCCTCGGCCAGCTCCGGATAGGCTTCGCCCATCTGCGCCACCAGGTCGGCCACCAGCTTGTGGAAGAACGGCGTCTTCTGGCCCAGCTTGTAGCCGTGGCGGATGGCACGGCGGATGATACGGCGCAGCACGTAGCCGCGGCCTTCATTGCCGGGGATCACACCGTCGACAATCAGGAAGGCGCAGGCGCGAATATGGTCGGCGATGACCTTGAGTGAATTCTGGTTGAGGTTGTCGGTATGGGTCTCGCGCGCAGCACCCTTGATCAGTGCCTGGAACAGGTCGATCTCGTAATTGCTGTGCACGTGCTGCAGCACCGCGGCGATGCGCTCCAGGCCCATGCCGGTGTCGACGCAGGGCTTGGGCAGGCGCGGCATGTTGCCTTGCTCGTCCCGGTTGAACTGCATGAACACCAGGTTCCAGATCTCGATGTAGCGGTCGCCGTCTTCCTCGGGAGAACCCGGGGGGCCGCCCCACACTTCGGGTCCGTGGTCGTAGAAAATCTCCGAGCACGGGCCGCAGGGGCCGGTGTCGGCCATCTGCCAGAAGTTGTCCGAGGCGTAGCGCGCGCCCTTGTTGTCGCCGATGCGCACGATGCGCTCGGGCGGCACGCCGACTTCCTTGGCCCAGATGTCATAAGCCTCGTCGTCTTCCGCGTATACCGTGACCCACAGCTTCTCGGCGGGCAGCTGATAGACCTTGGTCAGCAGCTCCCACGCGTACTGGATCGCCTCGCGCTTGAAATAGTCGCCAAACGAGAAGTTGCCGAGCATTTCAAAGAAGGTGTGGTGACGCGCGGTGTAACCCACGTTCTCCAAGTCGTTGTGCTTGCCGCCGGCGCGCACCGAGCGCTGCGAGGACGTTGCGCGGGTGTAGGGGCGCTTGTCGGTGCCCAGGAACACGTCCTTGAACTGCACCATGCCGGAATTGGTAAACAGCAACGTCGGATCGTTCCCCGGCACCAGGCTGGACGAGCGGACCACGGTATGGCCCTTCGATTCGAAGTACTGCAGGAACTTGCTGCGGATGTCGGAGACTTTCATGTTCTGGGCAGGGCGTCCCACGGCGTGGCAGGGCGCTGTCGGTCAAGATGGATTTGCAAACCATTGATTATACGGGGAAGCCTGACGGCGCGGCAGTCCGCCGGGGATTCGTCGCGCGCCGCCTGCAACACCGCGCCCCGCCGCGATCCGGGCCGGCCGCCATGTGCTCCCGGCGGCTTGCCGGTGGTAAAGTGCTGCCTGTCCCCGCCGGACGCCCCCGAGCCTGGTTTCGCGCCAGCCTCCGATTGCCCTGCAAGCCGCCACCCAGACTAGACGGCGGGGCCGCCCGGCTTCCCTCGCCCACCTTGCCGGATCCGCCTGACACCCCATGGGAGCTTTAAGCCACCTCCGCGTCCTCGACCTGACCCGTGTTCTCGCCGGGCCATGGTGCGCCCAGAACCTTGCCGACTTCGGCGCCGACGTGATCAAGATCGAGCGCCCCGGCGCCGGCGACGACACCCGCACCTGGGGCCCGCCCTGGCTGCAGGACGGCGAAGGCCGCGATACCGCGGAAGCCGCCTACTACCTGGCCGCCAACCGCAACAAGCGCTCCGTCACCTGTGATATCAGCACGCCCGAAGGCCAGGAACTGGTGCGCGCGCTGGCCGCCCAGAGCGATGTGGTGCTGGAAAACTACAAGGTCGGCCAGCTCAAGAAGTACGGGCTGGACTACGACTCGCTCAAGGCAATCAAGCCCGGCCTGATCTATTGCTCGGTGACCGGTTTCGGCCAGACCGGCCCCTACGCGGCGCGCCCGGGCTACGATTTCATCATCCAGGGCATGGGCGGCTTCATGAGCCTGACCGGCGAGCGCGACGACCTGCCCGGCGGCGGCCCGCAGAAGGCCGGCGTGGCCATCTCCGATCTGATGACCGGCCAGTACGCCACCATTGCCGTGCTGGCCGCCCTGGCCCACCGCGAGCGCACCGGCGAAGGCCAGTACATCGACATGGCGCTGCTCGACGTGCAGGTGGCCATGCTGGCCAATATGAACACCAACTACCTGGCCAGCGGCGTGGCGCCCAAGCGCTGGGGCAACGCCCATCCCAATATCGTCCCCTACCAGACCTTCCAGGCCGCCGACGGCTGGATCATCGTGGCGGTGGGCAACGACGGCCAGTTCCGCAAGTTCGTCGATGCCGGAGGCCGGCCCGAGCTGTCAGCCGACCCGCGCTTTGCCACCAACCCGCAGCGGGTTGCGCATCGAGACGTGCTGGTGCCGATCCTGGCCGAGATGGTCAAGCCACGCACCCGCGCCCAGTGGATCCTGGACCTGGAAGCCGCCGGCGTGCCGTGCGGCCCGATCAATACGCTGGACGACGTGTTCGAGGATGCCCAGGTCAAGGCCCGCGGCCTGCGCGTGGACCTGCCGCACCCCAGCGCCGGCGAGGTCAAGCTGGTGGGCAGCCCGATCAAGATGAGCGCGACGCCGCCCGAGGCCGTGCGCCACCCGCCGCTGCTGGGCGAACACACCGACGCGGTGCTCGGCGGCATGCTGGGCTACACGCCGGAGCAGATCGCCGCGCTGCGCGCCAAGGGCGTGCTGTAAGGCGCTTGCCGCCTGTGCCCGCAGTGGCGGCAAGCGGGCGGCAAGCTGGAGTTTGTAGTGGCAGTTGTTTGCCTTAGCCTTAGCCGTTGCCATAGCGAAAAAAAGCAAGAACCCTGACCCCGCGTGTGCCGGCGTACGGCGCATGCCCAACCACAAGAGGAGTTTGGATGCTGACCGACGCCCTGCTGGCCTTCCTGCACTACGCCTTCATCTTCCTGCTGATCACCTTGATGACCGCCGAAGCGCTCGTGCTGCGCCCGGGCATCACGCCGCCCGTGCTCAAGCGCCTGTCGGTCTACGACCTGCTCTACTTCCTCACTGCCATGGCGGTGCTGGCAACCGGCCTGCTGCGCCTGTTCTATGGCGCCAAGGGCGCCCAGTTCTACCTGCACAACCCGTGGTTCCACGCCAAGATCACCGTGTTCGTGGTGATCGCCTTGTGCTCGCTGCCACCCACCTTCGCCATCCAGCGCTGGCGCCGCCAGGTGCGCAGCCTGCCGGACTTCGTGCCAATGCCCGCCGAGCTGAAGTCCGCGCGGCGCTGGGTCATGATCCAGGCCCACCTGCTGATCCTGCTGCCGCTGTGCGCGGTGATGATGGCGCGCGGCATCGGCATGAAATAGGCCGCAGAGCCTTCGCCGCCAGGTGCCCCAAGGGCGCCTGGCGCACCCAGATTCCCAATCCATCCCGACGCACCTTCATGCTCAAGAAAAAACTCGCCGCGGCGTTGCTCGCCGCCGCCCTGCCCGCCATCGGCACCTTTGCCGCCTTTAGCGCCACGCCTGCCGCCGCAGCCGCCTACCCGACCAAGCCGCTCAAGTTCGTCGTGCCCTACCCGGCCGGCGGCCCGCTGGACACCGTGGCGCGCGCCATCGGCGACAAGCTCAAGGACAGCCTGGGCCAGCCCGTGGTGGTGGAAAACCGCCCGGGCGCCGGCGGCAATATCGGCGCCGACTACGTGGCCAAGCAGCCCGCGGACGGCTACACCATCGTGATGGGCGCCGTGGCCACCCACGCCATCAACCCCAGCCTGTTCGCCAAGATGCCGTACGACCCGGTGAAGGACTTCAGCCCGATCACGCTGGTGGCCGACGTGCCCAACGTGCTGGTCATGCACCCCGGCAAGGCCGCCGAGCTGCATATCAACAATGTGCGGGAGCTGGTGGAATACGCGCGCAAGAACCCCGGCAAGCTGGACTACGCCTCGGGCGGCAACGGCAGCGCGGGACATTTGTCGGGCGAGCTGTTCAAGAGCATGGCCAAGGTCAGCATGGTCCACATTCCCTACAACGGCGCCTCGCCCGCGCAGCTGTCGGTGCTGTCCGGCCAGACCGACATGATCTTCGACAACCTGGCCTCCGCCTCGGCCAATATCAAGGCCGGCAAGCTCAAGGCCTTCGCCGTCACCACCGCCACCCGCGCCGCCGCCCTGCCCGAGTTGCCCACCATTGCCGAAGCCGGCAAGGGGCTCGGCCTGGAAGGCTTCGACATCTCCACCTGGTTCGGCGTGTTCGCCCCGGCCAACACCCCGAAAGAGATCGTCGATCGCCTCAACCACGAGATCGTCGCCATTCTCAAGACCGACGATATGAAGGCCAAGCTCGCCCGCATCGGCGCCCAGCCGGCACCAACCACGCCGGAGCAGTTCGCATCGCTGGTGCAGCGCGAGCTGAAGAAGTACGGGCAGATCGTGAAGGTGTCGGGCGCCAAGGTGGACTAAACCACCAAACCTGCACAAGACCGGTTCAAGCCGTGTGGCCCGCCCCAAGGCGGGGAACACACCAGCGCGATGCGCAGCGAGCCGTGAAGGTTTTCATCTCCCGTTATGGGTCGCCTTCTTTGCCTACTTTCTTGGCGAGACAAGAAAGTAGGTCGCCTCCCCGCAGGGGAGGTGAAACTGCCTTTGACTTTAAGCAGTTGCAGTTAAGCCCTTGAAGTTGAAGCTGATTTTGCAATTGCAGCCACCAGATCAAGCACCCCCCTCCCGCGGCAACAACAATCCCACCTGAATAATCCGCGGCCCATCCATCCGCATCACAGTCAGCTTCAGCCCGGCAATTTCCACCGCATCACCCTCCACCGGCGGTGTTGTAAAAGCCTCCTGCATAGCGCCTTCCAGCGTCCGCGCCGCCTCGGCAGGACTCAACTCCCGCGTCCCATAAAGCCCCGCCACATCCCGCAACATAGCCTCCCCGGACAGCAGGAAATCATGGCTAGCCTTGCCCCAGGCAGGCGCCGGCCCAGGCCGATGAAACAACAGCGCCAACATCGGCACGCTGGTCCCCGGCGCCAGGATCGACACCACATCCCCAGCCCGCAGCACAGTCTGCTCGGGCGCAGCCAGCGCCTCGTTCCGCACCACAGTCAGCAGCCGGCAGCGCGGCGGCAATTCAAGCTGGTCGGCGCGCAGGTTTTCCGCAGGCGAATCGGCCTCGACCCGGAACTGCATCACCTCCAGCGCCGGCGCATGGGTGCCCTGCAGCCGCGCACGTGCCAAGGGCTCCGGATAGGCAGGACGCAGCACACGCGCCAGCCGGGCGGCCAGCGGCACGGTGGTGCCTTGCAGCAGCAAGCTGGCCAGCACCACCGCAAAGGCAATGCGGAACAGCAGCCCGGACTCCGGCAGCCCTTGCAGCATCGGGAACAGCGCCAGTACGATCGGCACCGCCCCGCGCAGCCCCATCCAGGCCACAAAGCCCTTCTCCCGGGCACTGAAGCGAAACGGCAGCAACGCCAGCCAGACCGCCGCCGGGCGCGCCACCAGCATCAGGAATGCCGCCACCGCCACTGCCGGCAGCGCCACCTCCCAGATCCGGTGCGGCGCCACCAGCAGGCCAAGCAGCAGGAACATCACGGACTGCGACAGCCAGGCCATGCCGTCCATCGCCCGCATGGTGTCGGGGCCGACCGCGCGGTCGCGGTTGCCCACCAGGATGCCGGTCAGGTAGACGGCCAGGAAGCCGCTGCCGCCCGCCGTCTGCACAATGGCGAATACCATGGCGCCGCCCGAGCACAGCAGGATGGCCTGCAGGCCTTCGGCCACGCGGATGCGCTCCATCACGTTGGCCATGCAGTAGCCCAGGCCCAAGCCGAGCAATCCGCCTACCCCGAACTGCACCACCAGGCGCCACAGGAGCGCGCCGGGGCTGAGCCCCGCGGGCGCGGCGATCCAGTCGATCAGGGTGAGGGTCAGGAAGATGGCCATCGGGTCGTTGATGCCGGATTCGATCTCCAGCACGCTCGCCACCCGCTCCTTGAGCCGGATGCCGCTGGTATTGAGCAGCGAGAATACCGCCGCGGCATCGGTCGAGCCGACGATGGCGCCCAGCAGCAGGCCCAGTTTCCAGTCGATCTCCAGCACCCAGGCGGCAAACATGCCCACCAGGCCGGTCGTCACCAGCACGCCTACGGTCGCCAGCGACAGCGAGGGTTTCAGCGCCACCCGGAACGTGGTGAGCCGGGTGCGCAGGCCGCCATCGAGCAGGATCACCGCCAGCGCCAGGTTGCCGACCAGGAAGCTCAGCCAGGTATTGGAGAAGCGGATGCCACCGGGGCCATCCACGCCGGCCAGCATGCCGACCGATAGAAAGACAAGCAGGAAGGGCACGCCCACGCGCGCCGAGAAGGCGCCCACCACAATGCCCAGCGACATCACGACAGCGCCGATCAGGATGACATGGTCAATGCTTTCCAAAGCGGCTTTCCCTTTCCTTTTCAATGCCGTGCCGCACCGGCCACAGGTTGCGGACGCGTCGGCAACGGCAGTGCAGCCGTTGATGATAGCGCAGCCCCATGACCACGCTGCCGCGCAGGATGTGAAAGCGGCACCCGGCAACGGTGCAAGCGGCCCCTGGATGTCTCCTAGGGAGATACCCGCACATTGACCATTTTTGCAGACATCTGAAAGGTAGCTGAAAGGTCTTCCCCTTAATTTCCATCCTGCCAGCGGCGGGACGGTTGCGCGCGCGTTTTTGACGCACCGCAACATCCGTAGCCGCACGGATTTCAAGCAGTTTTTTCGAGGAGAATCATTTTGCGCATTCGTAGCCAAAAGGACTTTGCCTCCGGCCTGATGTTCATCCTGGTCGGATTCAGCTTTTCCTGGGTCGCACGCGGGTATTCCATGGGTACTGCCGCGAAGATGGGCCCGGGGTATTTCCCGTTCTGGCTCGGCATCGTGCTCGCCTTGCTGGGCGCGCTGGTGCTGTGGAGTTCCCTGTCCGCCAAGAAGGAAGAAGACCAACTCGCACGCTGGGACATCAAGACCCTGCTGTGGATCCTGGGTTCGGTGGTGCTGTTCGGCCTGATGCTAAAGCCGCTCGGCATGGTGCTGTCGGTGCTGGTGCTGGTGCTGGTGTCGTCGATGGCCAGCCATGAATTCAGCTGGAAGGGTGCCGTTGTCAACGCCATCGTCCTGGTGATCATCAGCCTGGGCGCCTTCGTCTACGGTATCAATCTTCAGATGCCGGTGTGGCCGGCATTCTTGGCAGGATAAGGAGACGGCCATATGGAACTACTAGCCAACCTGGGCCTCGGCTTCTCGACCGCCCTGACCCTGCAAAACCTGGCATACGCCTTCCTGGGCTGCGTGCTGGGCACCCTGATCGGCGTGCTGCCGGGCCTGGGGCCTCTGGCCACCATCGCCATGCTGCTGCCGGTGACCTACACGCTGCCGCCGGTGGCCGCGCTGATCATGCTGGCCGGTATTTACTACGGCGCCCAGTACGGTGGCTCCACCACCGCCATCCTGGTCAACCTGCCGGGTGAATCGTCGTCGGTGGTGACTACCATCGATGGCTATCAGATGGCCAGGCGAGGGCGAGCGGGGGTGGCGTTAGCCACCGCCGGCCTAGGCTCGTTCTTCGCCGGCTGTGTGGCAACCCTGATCCTGGCCGCGTTCGCAGCGCCGCTGTCGGAACTGGCGTTCAAGTTCGGCCCCGCCGAGTACTTCTCGCTGATGGTGCTGGGCCTGATCGGCGCCGTGGTGCTGGCTTCGGGTTCGCTGGTCAAGGCCATCGCCATGATCGTGCTGGGCCTGCTGCTGGGCCTGGTGGGTACCGACGTGAACTCGGGCGCCGCGCGCTTCTCGTTCGACGTGCCTGAGCTGACCGACGGCCTGAATTTCGTCTCGGTCGCCATGGGTGTCTTCGGCTTCGCTGAAATCATCGCGAACCTGGAGCAGAAGGATGCCCGCGAAACCTTCACGGACCACATCACCAACCTGTTCCCGACCAAGGAAGACTTCAAGCGCATGATCCCGGCTGTGCTTCGCGGCACGTTCCTGGGCTCCGCGCTGGGCATCCTGCCGGGCGGCGGTGCGGCGCTGGCTTCGTTTGCAGCCTACTCGCTGGAAAAGAAGACTTCGAAGTTCTCGCATGAGTTCGGCAAGGGCGCCATCGAAGGCGTGGCAGGCCCGGAATCGGCCAACAACGCCGCCGCGCAGACCTCCTTCATCCCGCTGCTGACGCTTGGCATTCCGCCCAATGCCGTGATGGCGCTGATGGTGGGCGCGATGACCATCCACAACATCCAGCCGGGCCCGCAGGTCATGACCAGCAACCCCGCGCTGTTCTGGGGCCTGATCGCCTCGATGTGGATCGGCAACTTCATGCTGATCATCCTGAACCTGCCGCTGATCGGGATCTGGGTCAAGCTGCTCAAGGTGCCTTACCGCTACCTGTACCCGGCCATCCTGGTGTTCTGCTGCATCGGCGTGTACTCGGTCCAGAACACCACGTTCGACGTGTTCCAGACCGCTGCCTTCGGCGTGATCGGCTACCTGTTCATCAAGCTCAAGTGCGAGCCGGCGCCGTTGCTGCTGGGCTTCGTGCTGGGACCGATGATGGAAGAGAACTTCCGCCGCTCCCTGCTGCTGTCGCGCGGCGAGTTCAGCGTGTTCCTGACCCGCCCGCTGTCGCTCGGCCTCCTGATCGCAGCCGCCGTGCTGGTCCTGATCGTGGCGCTGCCGTCGATCAAGAACAAGCGCGAAGAAGCTTTCCAGGAAGAATAAGACAGCCAGTCCTGCGGCCGGTATCCGTGCCGGCCGCGGGCGACGCTGCCGGAGAAGACCCTCAAGGTGCCGCAAGGCACTTTTTTTTATGCCTTGTCCGCTGCGGCGCGCAAAGGCCGGCGGATCGCCCGCGCGCCTGGCAGGGTAAGGCTCGCCCTCAAGGGCTGCATCAAGAACCAGGCACATCGAACAGGCCCGCGCACGCGTCCCGCACGGCCGCGGTGACGTGGCGGCGCGCCTGATCGCGCCGCTCCAGCATGCCGATGGTGCGCAGCACCGGCGCGCCGCCCACTTCCAGCGGCAGGATGCGCAGGGCCTCGTCCTCCAGCCAGCGCGCACGCGCCAGCAACGGCACCACGGTCACGCCCACCTGCTGGCGCACCAGCTCGACGAGTGCCTCGATCGAGTTCAGCTCGAGGAACTCATTGACGCGCAGATGCGCGCGGCGCAGCGCCCGTTCCACCAGCATGCCGGTGCGCTGGCCGCGGTCGAAGCGCAGGAAGGGGTTAGTCGCCAGCGCCTCGCGCGCGTTCGCGCCCGGGCTGTCGCGCCCGGCAATCGCCACCAGCGGCTCTTGGTAGAGCGGTGTCCACACCAATGTGCCGGGCAGGCGGCCCGCCCCTTCCACCAGCATCGCCGCGTCGAGCTCGCCGGCTTCCACCTGCACCGCCAGCTCGATCGACTTGGCGCCGACCAGGCGCACCTCCAGCGCCGGGTATTCGCGCTTCATGCGCGCCACCACATGCGACAGCCCGCCCATCACCGAAACCACCGCACCCACGGCTACCGCGCCTGCCATCGCGTCCGGCGCTTCCGGGGGCAGGCGCATCTCGTCGTAGAGCGCGAGCATGCGGCGCGCCTGTGGCAACAGCTCGCGGCCGCCGGCATTGAGCGCCACCACCCGGCCGCCCCGGTCGAACAGCTCGCGGCGCAACTCCATCTCGAGCGCCCGCATCTGCAAGCTGACCGCGGCCTGCGTCAGGGCCACCCGCGCGGAGGCGGCGGCAAAGGAGCCGTGGTCGGCCACGGCAACGAAGGTGCGCAGGAAACGGATGGTGCTCATGGGAAGGTGGTCATGGCGTGCGGCTTAGTGTGCGGCTTAGCGTGCGGCTTGGCGAGGCTTATCCGGCACGCCGATGCTTAAGAAAATATTGAGTCATAAGAAAGAAATATTAGCTTTCATTATGATGATGAGCACGGAATAATTGATCAGCAGCACCGCCTGGCAGCATCCGCGGCGGGGTGTGTTGCCCGAGGGCCGGCCCCGGCCTGCGTTTGCCTTGCTTGCCCCGATCCGGAGATCACCATGAAACACTGGCTGCGCCTGTTTGGCACGAGCCTCGCCACGGGACTTGCGCTGAGCGCCGTCCCGGCACTCGCCGACACCTACCCTAACAAGCCGATCCGCCTGATCGTGCCGTTCCCGGCCAGCGGCGCCACCGACTTGCTGGCTCGTGCCATCGCGCAGAAAGTGGGCACCAACATGGGCCAGCAGATCGTGGTCGACAACCGGCCCGGCGCGGGCGGCGCCATCGGCTCCGACATGGCCGCCAAGGCCCCGGCCGACGGCTACACGCTGTTGATCGCCACCACCAGCACGCACTCGATCGGGCCGTACATCAACACCCGCCTGCCGTACAACACCGAGACCGACTTCACGCCGATCGGCCAGGTGGCCATCGCCACCAACGTGCTGGTGGTGCCGAACAGCCTGCCGGTGAAGAACGTCAAGGAGCTGATCGACTACGCCAAGAAGCATCCGGGCGAGCTGAACTACGCGTCCAGCGGCAACGGCACCGTGGTGCACCTGACCGCCGAAGCCTTCAAGGCGCAGGCCGGCGTGTTCATCACGCACATCCCGTATCGCGGCACCGCGCTGGCCGTGCCCGACCTGATTTCCAACAAGGTGCAGATCCTGTTCGACAGCATCGTCTCGGGCCTGCCGCACGTGAAGGACGGCAAGCTCAAAGCGCTGGCCGTAACCAGCCTGAAGCGCTCGCCGCTGGCACCCGAGATCCCGACCGCCAGCGAGTCCGGCCTGCCGGGCTTCGAGTCCGATACCTGGTTCGGCATCTATGGCCCCAAGCAGATGCCGGCCGAGCTGGTGAACCGCCTCAACGCCGAGTTCAACAAGGCCATCCAGGCGCCCGAGGTGAAGGAACGCCTTGGCAAGCTGGGCGCGGAACCCGTTGGCGGCACGCCGGCCCAGTTCGCCGCGATGGTGAAAAAGGACAGCGCGCGCTGGGGTAAGCTGATCAAGGATCGCAAGATCACCGTGGAATAACGACGACGAAGCCCTAGCGGCTTCCGGCGCGCGCCCCTTTCCCTCTTTCCCTCTTTCCCGCTTTCCCGCCCGGGACGGGGGCGCCAGAACAAGCACGAACGCTGGCAAGCCGGCCGCAACATTGCCGCCAAGCGCAGCCAGCGCATCGAACCGAGGCAAGCATGCAGAACTTCAACTGGACCAATCCCTACCCTTCCGTGCGCATCCCGCTGTTCGCGCGCAACGTGGTGTCCACCTCGCACCCGCTGGCGGCGCAGGCCGGCCTGCGCATGCTGCTCAAGGGCGGCAACGCGGTCGATGCAGCCATCGCCGCGGCGGCAGCCATCACCATCGTCGAGCCGGTCTCGTGCGGCCTGGGCAGCGACGCTTTCGCGATCCTGTGGGACGGCAAGGAAATGCACGGCCTGAACGCTTCGGGCGTGGCGCCGGCTGCATGGAGCCCGGAGTACTTCAAGAACAAGTACGGCACGGACGCCAATGGCATCGCCAAGCGCCCCGTGCGCGGCTGGGACGCCGTCACCGTGCCGGGCGTGATCGCCGGCTGGGCCGCGCTGCATGAGCGCTTTGGCAAGCTGCCCTTCGCCGAACTGATGGAACCCGCCATCGAGATCGCCGAGCGCGGCTACGCCGTGCCGCCGGTGGTGGCGCACAAGTGGGCCGCGGCCGTGCCGGAACTGAAGGACCAGCCCGGCTACGCCGAGGCCTTCATGCCCAATGGCCGCGCGCCCAACGTGGGCGAGAAGTTCACGCTCAAGGCCGCCGCCGACACGCTGCGCAAGATCGGCGCCACCAATGGCCGCGCCTACTACGACGGCGAGATCGCCGAGAAGATCGTTGCCTTCAGCCACGAATGCGGCGGCGCCATGACGGCCGACGACCTGCGCAACTACAAGCCGGATTGGGTCAAGCCGATCAGCAAGGCCTATCGCGGCTATGCGGTGCACGAGATCCCGCCGAACGGCCAGGGCATCGCCGCGCTGGTGGCGCTGGGCATCCTCGACCAGTTCGACATGGCCTCGCTGCCGGTGGATTCGGTCGAGTCGCAGCACCTGCAGATCGAGGCGATGAAGCTGGCCTTTGCCGACCTCTATCGCTACGTGGCCGATCCGGGCAGCATGGAAGTCACGCCCGAGCAGATGCTGGATGACGCCTACCTGAAGTCGCGCGCGAAGCTGATCGACATGGAGCGCGCCACGCATTTCGACTTCGGCATGCCCAAGGTCGGCGGCACCATCTACCTGAGCGCCGCCGACGAGAACGGCATGATGATCTCGTTCATCCAGTCGAACTACATGGGCTTCGGCTCCGGCGTGGTCGTGCCGGGCACCGGCATCAGCCTGCAGAACCGCGGCGTGGGCTTCTCGATGGACCCGAAATCCCCCAACGTGGTGGCCGGCGGCAAGCGCCCCTTCCACACCATCATCCCGGCCTTCCTGACCAAGGACGGCCAGCCGGTGATGAGCTTCGGCGTGATGGGCGGCGACATGCAGCCGCAGGGCCATCTGCAGACCGTGGTGCGCATGGTGGACTACAACCAGCAGCCGCAAGCCGCCTGCTGCGCGCCGCGCTGGAAGGTCAACCGCGACTTCACGCTGGATGTGGAGTCCACCATGGATCCCGCCGTGGTCGCTGGCCTGAAGGCACGCGGCCACCAGCTCAAGTCGGTCGACGACCCGTACATGGATTTCGGCTCGGGGCAGTTTATCTGGCGCCTGTCGGATGACGCCGAGCATGGCTACGTGGCCGCCAGCGACAGCCGGCGCGACGGGCAGGCCGTAGGGTTTTGAATACCCGTAGGTAGGACTGGGAGCGCCCGCCGCAACGTGGGCGCTTTTTTTTTTTGAGAGACCAGGGGCATTGGACGAGGCCGGCAGGATGCGCCAAAGCCGTCTGGAATGACGACGGCTGGGAGAGGGGCGGTTTGACTAGGAGCCACTGGAAGCGAAGCCAATGGTTTTGTCCCGCATGCTGGCATAACGAACGCCCGCCCTCTCCCCCGGCCCCTCTCCCACAAGTGGGAGAGGGGAGCCAACCGGCTGTAGAGTCAAACATCACTCGGGGTAGCCGTGATTTCCGCCCCCCAGGCGGAAATCACCCAAGCGCGATGCGAAGCGAGCCGTCAAGGTTTGAATCTCCCGTTATGCGGCGCCTCGTCGGCAAGCCAAAAGAGCGGAAAAGAGGGACC